>JAYTKG010000302.1:0-11056 GCA_043730435.1 Acidimicrobiia bacterium
GACCAACCCGGGCACGACGGCACTGCTGTTGCGAGGTCGCCGGGCGAAATTTCGCGAATGAATGCCGTAAATCGTTCCCTGGAGGTGCGGTAGTGAACACCGACGTCGCCGTCGTACGGGTCACTCATTGGTAGTAGGGGTTCTCGCCCACCGAATGATCAGTTGCGTCCACAACTTTTTGCACCGCCGGTACGAGTTCCTTCAACGTGGCTTGCACGCCCTGCAGCATGGTCTGCTTCGACATGGAACAACCATGGCAACCGCCACCCATCGTCAGGTACACGCGACCTTCACCATCGTGGCCGACGAACGTGACGAAGCCGCCGTGCGCATCAAGCGACGGGTTGATGTTGTCGGCGATGATGCCGCGAACTTCGGTGGACAGGTCGTCGTTGGCTACCAGGTTGCCGAGCGACATAGGGCGGGGCTTGTTGGGGTTACGCAGCACCAGACCGACTTCCTCATAGTCGAGGGTGGCGCCTTCGAGGTTGCTGGCGTCCTTCGCGGGAATGATGACCCGCAGGCCACCGTGGTTCTTCACCATGTCGGTGAAGTCAGCTTTCACCAACTCTTGGAAAGAGAGGTCATAGGTGAACTCGGTTCCTTCGTCGGTCAGGATTTCGAGGCGAAGACCAAGTTGCTTGCCCTCGGGCTCCTCATCACGGAGCTCCGTGATCTTCTCCCGGCCTGCGGGCGTGACGGTGATAATCAGGTCGTCGACGACAACTTCTTCGGTGGAGGCGAAAGGGCTGCTCATAAGAAAAGGCTACCGTCGTTGTCATGGCAATCGACTATCGACAGACCATCATTGACGAGACTTCCGGAATGGTAGCCGTCATTCGAGCCTGCGGCACCGACGCACGGGTCCCCAGCTGCCCTGGATGGAACCTGGGTGAACTCGCCGTTCACATGGGTCAGGTACAACGCTGGGCGACGGCAATAGTCAGCTCGACGGAACCACCCACCGCCTACATCCCACCGCCCGACTTCGACGGAACGCCACCCGCTGACTACCTGGCGGCCGGGGTCGGGCCGCTGATTGCTGCGCTCGCGGCTGCCGACATGAGCGCACCGACATGGACGTTCGTTGGCACGCCGCAGACCAAATCTTTCTGGCTGCGCCGCCAAGCCCTCGAAGTGTCGATCCACCGGTGGGATGCCGAGCAAGCAGCCGGTGTCGCGGCGTCGCTTGATCCACTTGTGGCCGCCGACAGCATCGACGAGCACCTGCGACTGATAATGCCGCGCGTAGTGCGCCGCACCAAGGCCGACGTCAGCAGGTTCGTTGGCGATGTGCACGTGCACTGCACCGACACAGATGGCGAGTGGACCTTCGATGTGCACGATGGAGCGTTACGAGTAACCACGGGTCACGGCAAGGCCACGACGGCCGTTCGTGGCCCGGCGTCGGATGTGGCACTGTTTCTGTTCAACCGGGTACCGGCGGAACGGTTGGAGATCTTTGGGGACCACGCGCTGCTCACGTCCTGGCAGGACATTCTCCGCTTCTAAGGACTGAGATGACGACCCTCTTGAGCACCGCCAACGATGGACCCTTCCGGTTCTACGACAACCGGGAGAAGTACCTGTTGTTCGTCACGACCACCAGCGAGAAACCAGTCGTGGCGGCGCGTATCGGCCGCGAGTTGGAGCATCTAAAACCGCTACCACCGGCGCTCCGCGTATACGACGCGGGCACCGGAAACGGGCAGGTGATGAGCCACGTACTGCGGCACCTTCACCATCGTTTCCCGCACGTTCCGTTCTGCATCGTTGGCAAAGAAATCAGCATGGAAGACACCCGACTTACGCTGTCGACGTTGCCCGACCGGTTGGCCGAGCATCCTCAGACTGTGGTGGTTCTCACCAACATGTCGTACGTAGAGTCGCCCGAGCTGTTTCCGCGCTCACCCGAAAATCAGGCCAACCTGAACTGGCACGAAATCGGGCTCGACGGCACCTCGGCCCATGAGTTCGTGCAGCAGATCGAAGACCTCGACGAGTTGCTGCAGGCCAACTGGCAGACCACCACAAGTCTTAAGACCGGTAACCCGGTGTACGCAGCACCGTCGGTACTGATTCTGTATCGCAAGGATCACGAGTTTGTGCTTAGCGATGTCATTCCCCGCAACACCGGAGCACCGCAACACCATGGCTACGACCTCGCGTTGGCCGTGCAGCCGTATCGTTCACGCACCCTGGCTGAGGGCAAAGTTCGGATGGTGCTCGCACCCGTTGCCCGCAATCTGCGCGTTGGCGGTCGGCTCGTGGTGGTGCAGTCCACGGGCCACGACCCCGGCATGGAAATCATCCGCCGCATCTGGCCCGACGAGCAGCCATTCGCCACACCTCGCCACACACTCATCAACGAAATGCAGGCACAGCTTCCGGCGGGTGCCTTTTCATTTGAGGGTTCCAGCGATGACCGGGCGCTGTTCAGCTATCACCTGCACGCCATGCCGAGCGAGGTGTCCAGCAAGATCTCGACGTCCACCATGCTGGCCGCCTGGAACGCTGCTGTCTACGTCGCTCAGATCGAGGAAGACCGCATCATGGCCGAGCTGGAACGAGGTGCGTACCTTGACGCCACCACCGACGTCGTGCGGCGCCACGGTGGCCTTTGGTTCCAAGACGAATCCTTTGTCGTCGTCCGCAGGTCAGGCTCGCCCGGTAGCGAAACAAGCCAGTCGGGCTAGATTCGGCAGCAACCCCCGAGGAGTGCCGCTCATGTCTGATGGTTCGAAACGTAACCCGCTGCTGGCTATTTTCACCACGGTCTTCATTGACCTCTTGGGCTTCGGCATCCTCCTACCGGTCTTCCCGCTGCTGATCACCCCGGGGTCGCCCTACAAGGTCATGCCCGGATCACCCCAGCACGGGCTCATTTTGCTCGGCTGGTTGCAGGCCATCTTCCCGTTCTGCATCTTCCTTGCCGCTCCCGTGTTAGGCCAGTTGTCCGACCGTTTCGGACGTCGTCCGGTGTTGGCATTCTCCATTGCCGGAACGTCAATCAGCTACGTGCTGTTCGCCATTGGCATCATCAACAAGAACCTACCGTTGCTGTTCTTCGCCCGGGCGTTCGACGGCTTCACCGGCGGCAACATCGCCGTAGCGCAAGCGGCCATTGGCGACATCAGCACCAATGAAAACCGGGCCAAGAATTTCGGCGTGCTCGGCGCGGCGTTCGGGTTAGGTTTCGTGATCGGACCATACCTCGGCGGACGACTTAGCGCGCCCAACACCAGCTTCTACGGTTTGTTCGACACGCCCTCGTGGTTCAGCGCCTCCACTCCCTTCTGGTTCGCCGCCATCCTGGCTGCGCTGAACTGCATGTTGATCGTATTGAAACTGCCCGAAACACTGAAGACGAAGGACGCGAATCGCAAGGTTGAACTGGGCCGCTCGTTCCACAATGTGGTCGAAGGTTTTGCATCCCCCCGACTGCGCGTCCCGTTGCTGGCCGCGCTGTTGTTCAACGGCGGCTTCACCTTCTTCACCACATTCGCCGGTGTCTATTTGGCGCGTCAGTTCAAGTTCGGGCCTTCAAAAACCGGTGACTTCTTTGCGCTGGTCGGCATCTTCATCGCCATTTCGCAGGGACTGCTTGTCGGCAAGGTGGCCAAGAAGCTGCCCGACTTCAAGGTGCTGCGGTTCGCTTTCTTCGGCAACGCGATTGCGATCTTTACCTACGTGTGGGCCAAGAGCGCTCTGCCGCTCTACCTCACCGTGCCAATTTTCACGGCGTTCAACGGGTTATGCATGGCCAACCTCACCAGCCTGGTGAGTCGGTCGGCCGAGAGTGGCAAGCAGGGCCAAGCCATGGGCATCTATTCAAGCGTGCAGAGCTTCGCCCAGGTCATCCCCGCAGTGCTGGTCGGCTACATCACCGCTGGCATCAGCTCAAAGACCCCACTGATCGTGTCCTCGGTCGTCATGGCCCTCGCTGGCCTGGCCTTCGTTACGCTGTTCCGCCCCACCTACGTGGAATCCACTCAACCCGGCGCCCCCGCCATGGCCCACTAACCCGCTGACCCCGCTCACGGACAAGTCGGTCGTGGTCACCAACGGGTGCGACCGCAGCCGCCTCGTCGGCCATTTCGAGCCATGTTCCACGCACAAGTCGGCTGAGGTCACCAACGGGTGCGACCGCAGCCGACGCGTCCGACCGTCCGAACGATCATCCGCGGACAAGTCGGCTGAGGTCACCAACGGGTGCGACCGCAGCCGACGCGTCCATCGAGGGTCAGGAAGCCTGCAGACGAATTTGAAGGTGCGATCGAACGTCTGTGATGACGGTGTCAGGTCGATGAAAGACATCCTCGAAGGTAAATGACGTTACGACGCGACCGAGCGAGGTCAAATGCCGACGCCGTGCAGCGTCGCGCTGGCGTTGTCTGGGAGTGCTGTGCGCGACGTTTCCTTCGACCTCGACGATCAGAGCGAAGGGAGCGAAATCAAAGTCGACCCTGACCACGGGCTGGCCGGCGCGGCGATGCACTACCTGACATGTCGGGCGCGGCAGCCTGTTCTCACGACAAAGCACGAGAAAGCGACGTTCCAGACGATTGCCGCCGCCCGAGTCGACCAGAATTGAGTCCAGCATCGTCACGCCATGCAACCCGGTATGACGAAGAATTTCGAGCCGCTTTCCAAGAAACACGGCGCTGCAGGTCCCGAACCGTAGGGCGCTGTCGACGGCATTCTCCACCTCCTCTCTATTGCACATCTGGGCAAGGTCGATGATGGTTCGAGCAGGGCTAGTGCACGGCCACACGCCATCCACTTTCGATCGATCGATGAGCAGAAGTCCGGAGGTCGAATGCAAGACACCCGAGATGACCCGGTCCCGGTTTCGGCGTGGAACCGTCAACTCGATTGGACCTTCCCCGAAGCCATCAAACTGATGCAGGCAGGCCGCGGTTCGGTGACTCAGGACAGCACCGGGACCTCCGTCAAAGAGCGCGGAGCGGAGGAGAAATCGCCAGGTACGCGGCGTTCCCGGGAACGCAAGGCTGCGACGACCGACTCGCTCGATCAGGTCTCGATCAACCCATCGTTGCAGCTGCTGTTTGTTGATCCGAAGCGAGGCGACCTGCGAGCGCGAAACGGCGCCATCCTGTGTCTGGGCCAGGGCGGCAAGAGAACGTGGGATCTGCATCATGCCCTAAAGGTGTGCCGGGCCCGCCACCGATCGGAAGATGACGAGGCGGCTGAGGTCACCAACGGGTGCGACCGCAGCCGACGCGTCCGCTTTCCGGTCCGGACCGTGCCGCACCAGGCGGCTGGGGTCACCAACGGGTGCGACCGCAGCCGACGCGTCCCCTTAGAACCAGGCGGGGGGTGGGGTGATGGTGTCGCCGACGGGGCGGCTGAAGAGCCAGGCCAGCTCGGCCTTGTCACCTAGCGCGATGACGTCGGCGGGGATTGGTTGAGCGAATGCCGAGCGGCGGACGGGGAGGTCGGCGGCGATCCAGGTGTCGGGCAGGTCCTGCCACGTGTAGCCCAGGCCGAGGTCGAAGCGATGCACTTCCACTTCGCGCCAACGTCGCAACGGGACCTCGGCAACCTTCACTGTGCCGAACGGCGCAATGGCTTCGCCGGCCCACTGCTCATCAGTCAAAGCCGTGAGGGTGCGCTCGAAATCGTCGGCAGTGGCACGGATGTGAGCCACCTGCTGGGCGAACGATCGCAGCGCACCCACTTCGATGTCGGCATTGCGTTGCGGAATGCCACCTGGGTACATCAAACCGCTATAGAGCATGTTGCGGCAGCCTTCCGCGTTGCGGGCGATATGGGTGAGCACATGGCCAACCGTCCAGTTGGGCAGCAGGCTCGGTCGGGTCACATCCACATCACCAAGATCAGATAGCCAGGTAAGAAGCGAGTGTTGGCTGGCGATGCACCCGCTGATGAAGTCAGCACGAGAGGTTGATCTGATTCAATCGCGTTTCGTGCAAGACGGAAGCAAGAAAGCCATCATCGCGGCGTTTGCCGCCAACCTGGGTATCGCCATCGCCAAGTTCATCGGGTTCTTCTTTACCCGTTCCACCGGGATGCTGGCAGAAGCCGTGCATTCCCTCGCTGACACCGGCAATCAGCTCCTGCTTCTGCTCGGATCCAAGAAGTCACAGAAACGAGCCACCGCCGAGCACCCATTCGGCTACGGACGCGAGCGTTATTTCTGGGCCTTTGCGGTGGCGTTGGTGATCTTTTCCCTTGGAGGAGCTTTTGCGTTCTACGAAGGTCTCGACAAGATGCTCCACCCGCACGAACCGAAGAATCTTGGCATCGGCGTGGGCATTCTCATCTTCTCCATCGCGCTGGAGGGCTTCTCGTTCAGGACGGCGATAGCGGAGGCGAACAGGGTGCGCGGGAATGCACCGTTCTTCAAGTTCTTACGCCATGCAAAGACGCCCGAGTTGCCCGTGGTGCTGTTGGAGGATGCCGGAGCGCTCATTGGACTGGTACTGGCACTCGGTGGCCTCATCATGGCCGAGGTGACGGGAAACGCTCGTTGGGATGCCATTGGTTCACTCACCATTGGCGTGTTGTTGATTGCTATCGCCATCTTCCTGTCGGTGGAAATGAAGAGCCTCTTGATCGGGGAGGCAGCCTCACCCGAACAGGAAGCTGCAATCACATCTGCCATTGGGGATTCGCCCGAGGTCAAGAAGCTTATTCACATGCGAACGATGCACCTTGGGCCCGAAGAACTGCTCGTGGGCACCAAAGTTCACTTCGATGATGCCCTCACGAGCTCGGAGTTAGCCGCCGCCATCGATGCAGTCGAGGCTCGAATTCGCAGCTCGATACCTTCAGCGCGCGTCATCTATGTGGAGCCAGACATCACCCGAACGACATGACGCTATGCGTCGTGATCGTGCTCGGTGGTGAACAACCGGACCAACGCGTTCAAGCGTACGTGCCCAACGATGCCTGGGTCATCGCTGCGGATGCAGGGGTGGATCACGCCGTTGCGCTCGGGCTCACCGTTGACCTTGCTATCGGCGACATGGATTCAGTTTCGCTGGTTGGTTTGGCCCACTTGCAACAGGAGCGCATTCCAACCGAGCGTCATCGGCCCGACAAGGACGCATCTGATGGAGAACTGGCCTTGCACGCGGCGATGCGCTTGCAACCGGACCGCATCGTGCTCATCTGCGGGGGCGGGAACGATCGGCTCGATCATCTGCTTATCACCATGGCAATGCTCACCAGCCCCGATCTGACCGGTGCCCAGGTGGAAGCCTGGGTTGGTGCTGCCCACGTCCGCGTTCTGCGAGACGACGAAGCGGTGCAGTGGGCGGGCAGTTCAGGCCAAACGGTCACGCTGCTTGCCGTGAACGGGCCGGCCATAGGCGTGAGCACCGTCGGACTGCTCTTTGCGCTGGACGACGAATCATTGCAGCCCTGGAGCAGTCGGGGGTTGTCCAACGAATCATTGGATGGGCCGGCCGAGGTTTCTCTTCGCCGTGGTCTGTTGCTGGTGGTTCGGCCGAATGCTGCGGCCGATCTGCCGAACATAGAGTAACTCCGAACAACCGCAGGCCCCCACGGTCGATACCCTGTCTGCGTCCGCAACCGATCAGGAGACACCAGTGACCAAAAGATGCGGAATCATTGGGATTGGCATCGTCACATTGGTGATGGCCGGGCTCCCGATTTTCACCCCTCCGGCCCACGCCAAGGTTGCCCCGCCGACCCCGCCCCCGGCCAGCGCTGACAGTGCGGCCGATAGCGACCTCAAGGTGCTGATCGATCGTGGCCTTGCCGCCGGTGCCGTCACCGCCCAGTCGGCAGCCAACAGCCCGTTTGTCTCCGTCTTGCCCCGCCGCCTGATGGACACTCGCGACGGCATCGGCGGCATTCGCGGGAAAATCCCCGCCGACAACACCGTGAAGCTGCGCGTGGTCGGGTCTGGCACAGGGAACGCCGAGGTCGCCACCGCCGTGGCCCTCAACGTCACCGCGCTCGACTCGAACGACGCCGGATTCATCACGGTGTGGCCCTGTGACAAGGCCGAGCCCGCCACATCGAACCTCAACTTTGCGGCCAAGCAGATCATTCCGAACGCCGTCGTCACTCGCATCAGTGCCGATGGCTACATCTGTTTGAAGGCGTCCGCTGCAGTTGGTGTTCTGGTGGATACCAGCGGCTGGTTCCCTGCGGGTTCCTACATGCAGCCAAAGTCGCCCGACCGCCTCGTCGATACACGAAACAGCAGCATGCTCGCTGCCAATACCCCGCTCGAAGTTCCGGTCACCGGACGTTTCGACGTGCCAGCAGACGCCAGCGCGACCCTCATCAACGTGACGGCAGTCGGTGCCGTTGCCGACGGATTCGTCACGGTCTTTCCGTGCGGTCAAGCCGCGCCCCTTGCGTCCAACATCAACTTCCGGGCTGGCCAGAACGTGCCAAACCTCGTTCTCGCAGCGGCGGGAATCGGAGGCAAGACCTGTATCCAATCATCGGTAGCCACCCACATTCTGGCCGATGTCACGGCCTGGTTTCCGGCGGCTGCTGACGTGAAGGCGCAGGCACCCGCCCGCATCATGGACACTCGCATCGCCCGTCCCGACTCGGCCATTCCCGGACGCATTGCCGCAGGTGAGACGTTGACACTCCCGCTGCATCAGACACCCGCCACTCCTTTGCTTCGGTCAAGCGGAGCGATCATCAACGTAACGGTCACGGGCCCAAGCACCTCCGGATTCATGACCGTGTTTCCGTGCGGAGCGGTACGCCCGCTTGCGTCGAACCTCAACTTCCAGGCTGGCGTCGACGCGGCAAACCTGGTGATCACCTCAAGTAACGCCGATGGCAGTATCTGCCTCTATAGCGATTCTGTTGCCGACGTGATTGTTGATGTGAACGGAATCTTCAGCTCCGTCCACCATGCCGTGCCGTTCTCCACGACAACAACCACCTTGCTGCCGGTGGCCCACACCGGGCCCGGCACCGAAGGGCCCCCTCAGCCGCTTCCGGCCACGCAGGCACTCCCCTGGAGTGACTCCGCATTCTCCCGCGCGAACCTTCCCCGAGGGGACTGGGGCTACCTCACCGCCGCACAGGCACCGGCTTTCGTGGGCCAATTGGTCATCAACGCGTTCGACTATGCGACGAACGGCACGCAGTACCGCTGCAGCGGTACCGTCGTCGCCCGTGACGTGATACTCACGGCTGGCCACTGCGTTTTGGATTTTCCGGCTGCCGACGGATCGTCACCTCTTCCGCTCCAGGCCGTCAAGGTGTCGTTCACGCCTGGCTTGTACGGCGCGAGTGGACTCGGCGTGTGGCAGACCGCCAGCAAAGATGACATCTATCCCAGCCCGGGCTTTTTCAACGACCTGCGCGCCGATACGCCCGAGGTCAACGCCGTTGATGAGACGACCAACGACTGGGCGCTCATCAAATTGGCGCCCAACAGCAGCGGGCAGCACATCGGCGACGTCACCGGTTTCGTGCCCGTTGCCCCCAACCTTGGTCGAGCTCCGCTGGCGAAGATGTCTGTGCACTATCCGGCCGGTGGATTCTTCAGCGAGCACTGTCGCAGCGGTAGTTCCCTCAGCTGTCAGCCCGTCTTTTGCACCAGTCCCAACCCGCCGGTGTTCTCGGCCGACAAGCCCAACCGTTACGTCGTGTCGATTGGGTGTCCGTTGATGAACGGATCCAGTGGGGGCGGCGTGTTCAGCTTCTATAACGGACAGTGGTGGGTGGTCTCGGTGATCTCCAGAGGACCCGACAGCCGCATCGACGGCGAACCCAACGACTCGGTCCTCACGCCCAACCTCGGTGCCTATACGGTCAACACGATCGGCCCTGAGTTGAACTCGGACGCCTACCCGGCGCTCCTCGCGACCGCTAGCGCGTAACGGATCGTCTTGAAGGTCATGAGGGCTCGTCCACTACGGTGAGCCATCATGACTTCAACGGTTCGTACTGCCTCTGGTGCCGGCCTGGCCACTCGCTCGCTCGTGTCGGGAAAGACGCTGGCGGTGCATTATCCGTCAGTGGCCCTTGGCGATGTTCACCATGAGTTTGATGGCGCCCTCAAAGCCTTGGCCGGCCACGACACGGTTCGCAATGTCGACCGGGTTGTCATCAACCGCACCATCGACCTCGACGCCGCGCCCGTCGACGTCGAGGATGTCTACCTGCGGCTTCACCTGCTGTCGCATCGTCTCGTGCAGCCGCACGGGCAAAATCTCGACGGCATCTTCGGGCTGTTGAACACAGTTGTGTGGACCAACTACGGCCCCTGCGATCCGGAAGATTTCGAACTGACCCGTCTGCATCTGGCGGCAAGCGGCATGCCGGTGCAGGTGTTCGGCGTCGACAAGTTCCCGCGCATGACTGACTTCGTCATTCCCTCCGGAGTACGCATCGCGCATGCCGATCGCGTTCGACTCGGTGCCCATCTCGCCGAGGGCACGGTGGTGATGCACGAGGGTTTCGTGAACTTCAATGCCGGAACCCTTGGCACGGCAATGGTGGAGGGTCGCATCTCGGCCGGCGTGGTCGTCGGCGCTAACTCCGATATCGGAGGCGGCGCATCCATCATGGGCACCCTGTCGGGGGGAGGCAAGGAGCGCATCACAGTAGGCGAGCGTTGCCTGCTTGGCGCCAACGCCGGCATCGGCATCAGCCTCGGTGACGATTGCACGGTCGAGGCCGGCCTCTACGTGACAGCTGGCACGCGCGTCATTTTACCTGACGGTGAAGTTGTGAAAGCGCGTGCCCTTTCGGGCCAATCCGGGCTCCTTTTCCTGCGTGACAGCGAAACAGGAGCGGTTCGCGCCAGGATGCGTTCCGGATCATGGGACGGGCTGAACAAGCTTCTTCACTCCGCAACGTGACTCTCAGATTTGGCCTGTAGCCTAGACGAAATGTCCAGATTTAAGGTCGGCCTGCAACTGCATCCGCAGGCGACCAACACCGATTCCCTGCAGACCGCATGGCAAGCTGCCGACAACATGGGTGTCGACACCTTGTGGGTTTGGGATCACTTTTACCCCCTCTACGGCGAGCCTGACGAAACACACTTTGAAGCGTGGAC
>JAYTKG010000303.1:0-4107 GCA_043730435.1 Acidimicrobiia bacterium
ATGGACAGCCAATCCAAGAAAGTTGAAAAGCTTTTGCAAGAGCCAGTCTGCCCGACCGAGCGCCGTTTCACACGCAGCCTGATCTTGGTTCGCGGTAGCGTCTTGTCAGGACTCTTTCAGCGAACGGGGAACGACATGCACGACCTGGTGATTCGGGGCGGAACGGTCGTCGACGGCACCGGGGCATCTCGAGTGCGGGCCGACGTTGCGGTCGATGACGGCATTATCACCGCAGTCGGGACCGATGTCGGCAGTGGCCGCCGCACGATCGATGCAGAGGGGAAGATCGTTACGCCCGGTTGGGTGGATATCCATACCCACTACGACGGGCAAATCACCTGGGATCCGGTGCTGGCTCCGTCCTCGATTAACGGGGTGACCTCCATCGTGGTCGGAAACTGCGGCGTGGGTTTTGCGCCCGCCCGACCCGATCGTCACGGCTGGCTCATCTCGTTGCTGGAAGGCGTGGAAGACATTCCTGGCACGGCGCTCACGGAAGGCATGACGTGGGGATGGGAATCGTTCCCGCAGTACCTCGATGTTCTTGCGGGTCGGCAGTGGACGATCGATGTCGGCACCCAGGTGCCTCATGCAGCGTTACGCACCTATGTCATGGGCGAGCGTGGTGCTGACCACACAACGCGGGCGACCAACGATGAAATTGCCGCGATGGCCGTGTACTGCGAAGCCGCGATCCGAGCGGGAGCGTTGGGTTTCACAACGTCCCGCACCTGGGTGCACCGCACCAGCATCGGCGAGACCATCGGCACGCTGACGGCATCCACCGAAGAGGTGCTTGGCATCGCCTCAGCCTTACGCCGCGCCCGTGCCGGCGTTATCCAGTTGATCTCGGACGCCTACCAGAGCACCGATCTTGATTTGGTTGCAAGTGAAACAACTCTTCTGTCACGCATTGCCCTTGAAGTCGGGCGACCGCTCAGCTTCACCGTTCAGCAGAACGATGACGCGCCCGATCGCTTCCGCGATCTGCTCGCCAATATCGCGACATGGAACGCAGCTGGCGCTCACACGCGAGCACAGGTAGCCGTCCGACCAATCGGCGTGTTGGCCGGGCTCACGGCCACCGCCAACCCGTTGATCTTCTGCCCCAGCTATCAATCCCTCAGCCGCCGACCGCTGGCCGAAAGGGTGGCCGCGCTCCATGACTCCGCGTTCCGGGAACGCTTGTTGGTGGAGCACGCCGAGGTGAAGGTTGACGGCTTCCTCGGCCTCATTCATGCCGGCTTCGACCGTATGTATCCGCTGACCGATCCGCCCAACTACGAGCCGACCCCCGAACACAGCGTGGCCGGCATCGCGGCCGCGGCCGGTCGAGATCCTCGCGAGATGTTGTTCGACCTGCTGCTCAGCGAGGACGGTGCTCGTCTGCTCTACATCCCGCTGATGAACTACGCCCACGGCAGCCTCGACGACGTTCGCGAAATGCTTACGTCTCCCCACGCCATCGTCGGCCTGTCCGATGCCGGCGCACATTGCAACGCCATCTCCGACGGCTCGTTCCCGACCACTGCGCTCACCCACTGGACACGTGATCGAACGCGAGGTGAGCAGCTGCCGTTGGAGATGATGGTGCACCACCAAACCCAACGCACTGCGTCACACGTCGGCTGGCTCGACCGTGGCGTACTAGCTCCTGGCTACCTCGCCGACATCAACGTGATCGATTATGACAACCTCGCACTGCGCCCGCCCCGCATCGTCAACGACCTTCCCGCCGGTGGCACCCGCCTCATGCAAGAAGCCGTCGGGTACACCGCCACCATCAAACGCGGCCACGTCATTGTCGACAACGGCACCATCACCAACGCCCGCCCCGGCCGCCTCGTGCGCGGCACAACCAGCCACGGTTAGCGGCGGTTAGCGGTCGGTTAGCGGATCCCAATCTCACGGTGTGGGCGGGCGTCCAGATGACCCCGGCCGAGTTCGGAATGACGTGGTCGGTATTCCGTCGTTGCGCGAGGCGAGGAGCAGCGGGCCGTCCGACGAGACCAGCACCCAGGCGTTGTGCTGCGCCGTTGCCAGATGAAGCGCATCGGCGGTTGACAGTCCGGCGTAACGATGCCGGAGTCCAGCGGCGAGAAACCCACATTCCATGGCCACCTCAGCCGACTTGAGACCCATACGGTCAACATCGCGCCGAAGCTCTTCAGCATCAGCCCCAACACGCAGGAGCACATAAACGGCCTCGGACACAATGACAGGCGTAACTCGGCAGTCGTGACCGTCGGAGAGCAACTTGCCAGCCGATACACCTCCGACCTCACCGAGCAGAACCGCCACGATTGCACATGCGTCGAACAGAAAGACTGGGCTCTCGCTCACTCCCCGATCGCGATTTCTGCGTCACGCTGCCGGCGAACATCATTGGACGAGGCGGCTAGATGCGCGTACTTTCCAAAGACGGTAGCCACCCCTATGGGAAAAACGATGAGGTTCCCGTCGACGTCAACCCGCAGGCCTACCTGCGCGGGGTTGCCAGCCTGACGCCGCCAATCCGCGGGTAGCGAGATCGTCCCGTTCCGAGAGACCTTCATGGTATCCCAAAGCCGGGCGTCTACTGGCCTTTGAAGTTGGCGACCTGGCGCAGGATGACCTGGGTCTTTACCAAGTCGGTCTGGGCTTCCATCACCTTGTCGATGTTCTTGTAGCTGGACGGGATCTCATCGATCAACGCGGCTGCGTGATCGTCAAGCCAGGCCCGGCCCTTCATCTGACGCTTCAAGTCGGCAACCGTGTACTGACGCTTGGCTGCTGTTCGGCTCATCCGTCGACCAGCCCCATGCGAGCACGAGTTGTACGACAGCGGATTGCCAAGCCCTTCCACGATATGTGTAGCCGCACCCATGGAACCGGGGATGACCCCAAGGTCACCAACGCCAGCCTTGATGGCACCCTTTCGGGTCAGCCAAACAGACTTTTCAACGCCGTCGATGACGTGAATTTCCTGCTGGCAGAAGTTGTGGTGACAGTTGATGCGCTGCACCTCACGACCCTTGCCGACAATGGCAAAGATGCGCTTCAGCGCGGCGTCCATCATGGCTTCACGAGAGCCGAGCGCATAGCCCTGCGCCCACAGCATGTCGGCAATGTAGGCATCGAAACCGGGCGTGCCTTCCTGCAGCCACGCCTGGTCCTGTTCCTCCAACCGATAGCCGGTGACGAGGTCGACAAAGTCCCGCTTGGCACCACGGATATGACCCGACGCCAGCTCGTTGCCAACACCTCGGCTACCCGAATGCAGCACAACCCATACGCGATCCGCTTCACCCGGAAATCGAGTTGAGTAGTCATCGATACACAACTCGGCGAAGTGGTTTCCCGCCCCAAGGGTTCCGAACTGCTTGAGCGACTTCACCTTCTGGTTGGCGCTGAGCGCGGCTGGCATGCCGTGCGCGTCATGCCAACGATGCGAAGCCTTCGTTGCTTCAACGTGACCAACGCCGACGCCAGCCGGGCACGACTCGGCAAAAGCGTCGACCATGCAGTTGAGGTTGTCGGGAAGATGCTTGGCCAACAGATCCGTACGAACCGCGATCATGCCACAGCCGAGGTCGACACCGACTGCTGCTGGCACGACTGCACCCAGTGTCGGCAGCACGGAGCCAACCGTTGCACCCTTGCCAAGGTGTGCGTCGGGCATGAGCGCGAGATGTGATGGCACGATCGGCAGGCGCGCCAACCGATGAGCCTGTGCCTTGGTCTGCTCATCAAACTCCACTGGCCACGCCGCTACCTTCGGGCTAAACCATTCCATCGCGCTGCTCTTTCCGTCGTTGTCGCCTTCATTATGAACTGCTTGCGACGAGACATGTCGAGGAATTTCCCTCTCCGTCGCACCCTTCATTTCCTCGCTCGGACTTGCTTTGCTCGAACAATCGGTCGGGCAACGAACCTTGTAACACCCCCTGTGTAGGTTGTCGGTGAGGAGGTTTACAGGTGTCGGATACATCGGCTGTCGACAACAGATTCGCCCGAATGCGTGCCACTGAAGGCACGTTTGGCGATGCTCCGCGCCATGTCGTCGAAGTCGCGCTGCAAGACTGCAGCCATCTCGCGTCATGGGTGGAAAGCGTGAAGCTCGCTGCC
>JAYTKG010000304.1:0-5349 GCA_043730435.1 Acidimicrobiia bacterium
CGAGGTCGATCGCATCCGTGACGGGAAGAGTTTCACGACTCGCCGGGTCGTGGCCATCCAACACGGCAAGGCCATCTTCAACATGCAGGCGAGCTTCCACCACGACGAACCTGGCCTTGAGCATCAACTCGACATACCGATCGTGCCGGGCCCGTTGACGTTGCCTGACTTCAAAACCCGAATGGCGCCGTACAAGGATCAGATCGGCGCCTGGTACGAACAGCCCCGCCCGATCGACACGCGGTATATCGGCAAGATGCCGGTGGAACGGGCCGGGAGCCAGGAGCCGTTCCAGCGGGTCTGGTTGAAGGCCGCCGGTACGCTGCCAGACGATCCGGTCTTACACGCCTGCATCCTCACGTACGCAAGCGATATGACCCTGCTCGACACCACCCTGTTACCGCATGGGATGACCTTTTGGGATGGTCGGGTGCAGATGGCCAGCCTTGATCATGCGATGTGGTTCCACCGTCCGTTTCGCGCCGACGGCTGGCTGCTCTACGACCAGCACACGCCTTCCACGTCGAACAGCCGAGGCCTGGCCTACGGATCGATCTACACCCAGGACGGCCAACTCGTGGTGTCCGTTGTGCAGGAGGGCCTGATCCGCGTTACGGCCTAAGCCGTGGAGGACGGCGTCCCAACCCAACCGGTCGACCAGTTTGATCTGTTCCGCTTCTTTGCGACTTTTCGTCGCCACATCCAGGTTTCCCGATCATTTCGGGACACCCGACCCGTTGTTATCCATGGCTCTGATGCAGGCGGTCGCTACACCGGGATCAGCGAGCAGGAGGCCGCCGAGTTCGGCAACACGCTGACGCATCGTGAAACGTCGAGCTCAATCCCGAGTTCTTCGCCGAGCTCTCGCACGAGCGCATCCATGCGTCGCTCACCGGTGTCAACGTGACCTCCGGGTAGATCCCAGACGTTTGGTACCAGGCCCGAGTTGGATGACGATGGCACAACAACACCTCGTCGCTGCGAACGATCTCAGCCGCGACGATGTCGTGGTGCAACTGGGGGACACCGTCCAAGGGTTTCTTTGCGTTCCGTGCCATGCCGTCGCGAGTCTGGTCCCCCACTTTCGAAGAGTCGCAAAGAAGCGGAACAGCCCTAGGGTGCAGGGGAGGGCGGTTCCGTCGGCGCGGCCGGTGCGGTGGTCTCCGGCGGGGGCGCCACGGTCGTGGGCGCAGGGGCCGCCGCAGTCGTGGGCGCAGGGGCCGCCGCAGTCGTTACCGGCACGGGTGCCGTCGTAGGGGCGAGCGTCGCAGGAGCGATCGTGGTGCGTGCAGTAGATGTCGGCTGAGCGGTTGTGGCGGGCAAGGTGACAGTCACGATGACCTGCTTTGTGGGCGCCGTGGCACGTCCGGCCGCGAATCCGCCGGCGACCCCGGCCAGCAAAAGCGGCACCACCCACCAGGCACGGCGCGACGCAGCAGCCGGGGCGCGACGGTCCGACACGGTGATGAGTTGCAGGGGTTCGGCACCACCCCGTTGTGATTCCGCACGCAATCGTGAACTCACAACCTTTCACCGTACTCGTCAGGTACCCGATGGAAGGGGTATGCCATGCCTAAGGTGGTGACATGGCCGGTGAGACCTCAGCAGTGGTGGGAGTGCAGATTACCGATCAGACGATCCGCGTGGCCCGCCTGGAGTTTCGCGATACCCCCCGCCTGACCGACGCAGCCGAACTTCGGCTACCGGCCGGAGTTGTGGTTAATGGTCGAGTGCAGGACGAGAACACGATCGTGCAGTTGCTCCAACGGGTGTGGCAGCAGATGACCTTTCACTGGGAGCCGGTGGCGGTTGCGCTGGGTTCGCCCGACGGCATTCTGCTCCAGCTTGACCTGGAGGAGGAGAGCAACGAAACAATGTCGTTGCTGACCGAAGTCGGTCCCGCCGCGCTCACCGAACAGGTCGTCACCCAACTGGTACCGAGCCATCACACCATCCCGCTCGTGGCAGTGGCCTTGCGTTCCAGCGTTGACCGCATGACATCGCTGCTCGACCGGGCGGGGTTCACCGTTGCCTCGATCGAGACGACACCGTCCGCGTTGGCCCGTACCCAGCCCGACTTCTGGCATTCCCCCCTAGACCTTGCGCTGCGCTACCGCGACGCCAGCGGCATCTGGTCGGTGCGGGTCGGCTCGACCGTCCACGGCACGATGCGAACTGCCGATGGCGACGACGGACCACCAGCGTTCGACGCCGTCGGGCTCGGCGCTGACCACTCCTTTGCGACGGTGAGCGACCTTGCCGGGGTCGAAATCTCCGACCGACTGTCGGCGCGGTTCACCCCGGCTCAACTCGCCGTAGCCGTCGGTGCTGCGCTCGGCAATGCGCCCCTTCCACTGCTGCCGGTTGACCTTCGCCAGGCGCTTCCACTCAACCGTGGTCGCCAGAATCTTGCGCCGGCCGAGCCGGGCGAAACATGGGTCGTCGAGCTGCTCGTGCCGGCGGGTGACAACACCTCTTCGCGTCGGAGGTGGCGGCGATGAGCTTCTCCGTTGTTGTAACCACGGTTGACGGTGATCGCGAACTTGATCTCGTCATAGAAGTTGCAGATGCAACGACAACTGTCGGACAGCTGGGTCTAGAGCTCGGCCTCGGTGACGCCCTAACGATTGATGGGCGCTCCGTAGAAGCCGATCTTCCGGTGACGGCAAGCGGTCTGGTTGCAGGCAGTCGTATTGGCCGTGCTGGCGCGCCCGCTGCGGCGCCAAATGTGGTGGCGCCGATTGTGACGTTGTACCAAATCGGCGGCCTTGCGGCAGGTGGATACGTCGACCTTCCGCCCGGCCGTCACGCCGTTGGATCGTCCGGACCCGCCCGTTCCGAGCTGCAGGATGGCACCGTCGCCGCGCCGCGATTTCATCTTGATGTGACGACATCGGGTGAGGTGTCGTTGATCACCACGTCGGTTGATCGGGTGGTGGTCGACGGTGTCCCGGTGCCCGAAGTGAAAGCTCTTCGTCCCGACAACATCATCGATGTTGGCAGCGCATTGTTCCGGGTGGCTCCGTTCCCGACGGGTCGGCGGCGCTTTGGCAATGCTGAGGGGCGCATAGAGATCAACCCCCCGGGGGTTGTTCAGGCCACCGAGCCGCCTGAGTACGTCACGCCACCCAACGTCGACAGCCTCCGTCGTCGTGAGCGAACGGCGCTGCAGCAATCTAGCCATCCCGTGCACGCCACCTTCCGCGCTGACCTCGCTCGCGCCCATCAATCGGCCACAACTCGCGCCCGCCGGATGCACGCCGATGCGGGGGAGCTTCGCCAAGCAGTGCGCGTGGCCAACACCGACCTCTGGACCCGACGCTCCGACATGCCCGTCCAGATTGGCTACGGCGATGTCGGCTGGACCGAAGCCCTCACTCCCGGCAGTCATTCCCCCGAAGAGCTCTCAGGCGTGCTCAGCCGCTTCTCGCGGTTGCCGTCGGTTCCGCTCGCTGTAGATCTGAGCGACAGTGGCCTTCTCACGTTGACTGGTCCCCGCCATGCACTGTTGTCTGTTGCTCGCTGGATCATTGTGCAATCGGCCAGCCGAACCGATCCGGCGTCGCTGTCGATCAGCATTGCGTCATCTACGCCCGGGTTGTGGGAGTGGATGAAGTGGCTGCCGCATTGTGCGGCGGTCGGCAGCGACGTCGAATTGATCATCGCCGACGGAGCAGCCATCACCACGCCTCCGCACGGCAAGACCCGACTCGTTGTGCGACTGCTCAGCGACCTCGAAGCGGCCCGCTCCACTACGCCCGTCACTCGGGTCGACGCCGACGGCCATATCCACCTTGAGGGTGTTGACGGTCTGACCACCGGACTGAGCGAATCAACCGCACTGGCCTGGGCCCGATCACTCGCTCCGCTGGTCGTGACCAGTGCGGCTTCGATCGCGCCGCCTGCTCTACGACTCGACCGTGTCTGCGGGCTCACCGAGGGCGAAACGATGCCCGACGACATCGTTTCTCGCTGGCGCACCACCGTTGCCGCTGGCACTGCGCTTGTCCCGTTTGGTGCCGACCGACAGGGGCTCGTCGCCCTGGATCTGGCTACCACGGCTCATGTCGTGGTCAGCGGGCCAGCCGGATCGGGCCGGAGCACCGCGTTGGCCAATCTTTTGTTGTCGTTGGCTCTCAATCACCCGCCGGACTCGGTCGAAGTGATCGCCATCGACGCCGGCAGCGAGGGCACCTTCGACCGTCTCTGTAACGTGCCTCACCTACGCACCTGGATCGTTGGCCTTGATGATCTCCGCACCACCGACACCCTTGAGCGACTGGCGAGCAGTATGGATTTCAACGGCGTGCGCATCAGCAGCCGACGCACCGTCATTTTCGTTGACGATGCAACTACATTGGCTGCGGCTGTGCCTGCCGCAGCGGCGGCCTTGGCGAAACTGGGCCAACGATCTGTCGGTGGCCCGCACCTGATACTCGCTACCCGTCGCCCCGAGGGATTGTTTGCCGCCGGATTACTCCCGTCGGGCGCCGCCCACCTCGTGCTCGGACCCGATGACGATGCTCGCACGATCCTCGGCACGGTCGAGCTCACCGACGCGCCGTTGCGTGTCGGGCAAGCGCGCTGGGCCGTGCCGGGTGATGCGGTAACCATGGTGCACGTTGCGACGGTGAGCCCCGGTGAGGCCGACGCGGTGAAGCCCGTCATCACCCGCCCGTTCATCTCGGCCCGCCACACCTCCGGCCCCGCCGCGCCACGTGTGCACGCCGACCCGACATCGTTGATCACCGCAATCCGTCACGCAGCCCGTAGCGTCGGCGTCACCCGCTAACGGTAGTCGGCCGTTATGCCGGTGGCTGTCGGCTGATCGTGCGCGCTGGCACACGTGCTTGGTCCCGCATTTCTACTTACGTCCTGCGCCGCTTCAATTTTCGTTCCGCTTCTTTGCGACTTTTGAGACGTACCGCCCACCTCGCACCGGGTTGCTCAACTTGCCGCATGTGGCTCTGCCTCGGCCCGACTTCAAGGGCGGTCAGGATTTGTCGGCAGTCAGTAGGAACTGCCCGCTTGTGGTCACGAGGTGCCCACCACGATGCGCGTTCGGGACGTGTCGGGCATGCGCAATTCTGTGCACCCGTGTTGGGCCGAAGTGCAGTGCGACTTCCTGCGCGGCGACCGCGATGTCGAGCGGTGATACCGAGTGTCACCGAGTGGCACTTTGGGACGTCGGATGGGTCGTTGTCCTGGTCGCGCTGCGGCGATCGCCCTTTACCCGAGTCGTGGCACGAAAGCGGAGTCCACCATTTGGTCAGTGGGTTCCGGTGAACGCGGGCCGAACAGTGTCATCGGTCGAGGAGGCTGCGGGTGTGGTCGCGGAGCGTGGCTCGG
>JAYTKG010000305.1:0-2722 GCA_043730435.1 Acidimicrobiia bacterium
CGCATTGCCCGATGCCTTGGTCCATTCGAAAGATGGACAACTGGATGGACAAGTTCGGCTAATAATCAACGGGTAACTATCAGCTAGCTGGTCTTTCTTGCGCCCCCGGTAGGATTCGAACCTACGACACACGGTTTAGGAAACCGCCGCTCAGAACAACCGTTCGACCTGGTCAGAGTGGTTAGCGACCGCTCTTCGGTTAGAGTCTTCCCACAGCCTTCCCACGACTGGGTGCCACTCACGGTCGCTGGTGGTCAAATGGTTGGGAGTGATTGGTAATGGTCCGACCGATGCAGACCGTGAAGGTATTCGGCGTGCAGGATCGCCGCACGACGGCACAGGCGAAGTTGCCGTGGGTGGTCCGCTACGCGATCGATGGGCGGCATCGGAGCAAGTCATTCCGGACGCGAGTTGAAGCTGAGCGGTATCGGGGCTCGTTGTTGCAAGCCGTCCAGGCTGGTGACCGGTTCGACGTCGCCAGCGGTGAGCCCGAATCGTGGCAGCCCGCGCTGCGTGACGTCGGTGTCCACGACTGGGCGAGGCGGTGGCTGGGCGAGCAATGGGCGGAGTGGCAACCGCGCACCCGGACCTCAGCGACCGAAGCCCTCGCCCGGTTCATCACCATCGCGGTCGAACCCGCGGCGAAACCACCGGACGGCCTACGCGTCTACCTGTACAGCGCACTCGCGCCGGGTTCGGAGAGTCACCGCGATGACCGGTTGGAGAAGTGGATGTCCAGACACTGCCTGTCGTTGGGCGATCTGGATCGCGACCGGATCGCCAGCATCGACCGCAAACTCGCCTTGAAGCTCGATGGTTCGCCGATGGCGGCGAACACGGCGACCCGGATCCGAATCGTCGCACGCGCCTGCGTGCAATCAGCGATCGACGCGGGCGCAGTCCCGATAGATGTGTGGCCGCAACGGTCCAAGACGCGGGCACGTCGCAAAGTCGCTCGCACTAACCGCAGCGTCGATGTGCGTGCGTTGCCGGGCCCGGTGGTGATGGCAGCAGCGATCGATGCGATCGTCACCCATCAACCGGGGAGCCGTGCGTTTCGGGTGATGACCGCGGTCGCCTACTACGCAGGGTTGCGGCCTTCGGAGGTGGTGATGCTTCGTGTCCGCTCGACCGTGTTGCCGGCGGAGGGGTGGGGGCGTTTGGAGGTGACCGAAGCAGACATCTCCTTCGATGAGCCCGGCGAACCCAAGACCGGACCCAGGAGTGTGCCGATCCCACCAGTGCTCGTCGCCATGCTCCGCGACTGGGTCGACCAGAACAACCTCACCGATCCTGATCGTCTGTTGTTCCGCACCCGCAATGACACCCGTCCGAGCGGATCGAACTGGATCCGGGCCTGGCATCGAGCACTCGAGTCCGTCGGCCAGAATCCGTTGCGCGTCTACGACTGCCGCCACGCAGCCGCGACCACATGGCTACGCGCCGGGATGCCCCTCGCCGAAACAGCACGCAGACTCGGGCACAGCGTCGAAACACTCGTGTCTACCTACGTCGGAGCCCTCGACGACGAAGAACACATCGCCAACCAACGCGTCGACACCCTCCTCGGCTAGCGATTCGGTGGCGACGACGTGGTATCTCACTCACCGTTCTACGAGAGCGACACCGCCAAATCCGAAATGTAATGACCACCTCGTTACATTCGTCGCCACTTGGAAATTTCACGCTGCTTGGGCGAACGGTGGCTAGTTATAACTAGAGGCCGAGGTACTTCGCTGAGGTGGGGCGGAACGGGTCGCCTTCGCGCACGTAGCCGACGATGGACTCGGCTCGTGCGTGGTGCGTTTGGCTCATGACGGCGAGGTCGGGTGCGTCGTTGCGCTTCGCCTCGGTTACGTGCCCAACGCGTAGCGAGTGCGGTGAGATCCGCTCGGGGTCGAGCCCTGCGCTCGTGGCGTGACGTTTGATCGTGGTCGGCGATGGCGTCGACCGTGAGCCTGCGGTCGATGAGCTCGCCGGCTCGGTTGACGGGGCGCCCAGAGCGGCCCGGTGCGGAGGTTTCGAAGCGACTCCCGAGAATCCAGACGACCAGCGATCCGATCGGTCAGATCAAGGGAATCATCATCGGCAGACACCTCGATCACCTCGAACCTTCAAGGTTCATCAGGCGCAACCGGGGTCTGGAGCAACGCCGACGCGAGGAAAAACACTCTCGCCGCTCCAGCGACCTAGGTTCGCCGCTTTGGTGACGGGTCAAGCGGAATCGGATGACACGTTCTGGCCTGACAGACAGCGAATGGCGTCCATCAGATCATCTCGAATCTGTCGACGCCTACGCCGCTGGGTCCCCACATACAACGACGGGTCGATCGGCTTTCCGAATCGTGCCACCACCGAATGAAACGGTCGTGGCACCTTGGCGCCGATTGGTTGGACCCGCTCAGTGCCGACCAGGCCAATAGGAACAACCATCGCGTTCGTCATCAACGCCAGTTGAGCAACGCCGGTGCGACCGCGATGCAGCAGGCCATCGCGCGAGCGCGTCCCTTCGGGATAGATGCCGAGCATGTCGCCGTGTTCCAGCGCCGCCGCAGCAGTGTCCAACGCGGCCAGCGCCTGGCGGCCGGCAGAGCGCCTGATCGGAATCATCCCGAGCGCCGGCAACACAAAACGTGTCTTCCAACTATCGAGATACTCCGCTTTGCCAACGAACCTTGTGCGTCGTGGCACTGACAGGGTCAACACCACCGAGTCGAAGAAT
>JAYTKG010000306.1:0-1854 GCA_043730435.1 Acidimicrobiia bacterium
ATCAGCTACCGCCTAACCACTCGCAACTAACCTAAAACACGAAACCGGTGGGGCCAAAACAGACCAGCGCCCTGGGGCCAGATCAGACCAGCGAACTCAGATCATCGCCAAAGGCATGTCGATCAGCCTCAACGAACGAATCATCGATGCCCGAGCGAGCTGGTCTATCCGGTAATACCGGTATCCCGAAGCTGGATCAACGAACGCAGCTGTTAAGAGGCCTGATTCGTCGTAGTTCCGCAAAGACTTCACCGACAACCTCGAAGCCTTCGCAAAACGACCAATTGGTAGTGTCACAAGAACCATCCTTTGGCCTCCCACAAGGGGAGAGTCAAGCGTACCGAAAACGAAGGATCACCTGGCGTCGTACGAGGAGCAAGCCGAGTACGAAGCAACGGCGCCGCCATTCGTCAATGTGCCGTACGAAGTGATCAACCAATGGGGAGATTGGGTTCCGACTGACCCGCGCACTGACACCAAGCATCTCAGCGTGTTCTCCGTCGAGGAAGTGCGTGCGATGTGTGAGTTCCAAGGCGTCTTGGATAACGTGGTCAAGGCGGTCCCGAATGACTTTCCTACGGTCAGCGAGGTGCAGGGATCGCCCGCATGGAACCATCTACGCATCGCCGCCTCGAAAGCAAGCAAGGAGTTCGCTGCGCGCGGGAAGATGCCGGAAGACGACGTGGTCCTCGGGTAAGCACGCACCGAACTGCCGAAGTTCTCGCACGGCATCCCGGTCATGAGCGGCTCTTCACCCGCATTCTTGAGCCAGAGCAACGCTGGGCAAGGCAGAACGACCCCAGACCGTTCGTGTCCTAAGCGGGTTGCGGCTCGATGACCATATTGGATAGCATATGGTCATGCCGAGAAGAGAAGTCCTGGTTCAACTTGACGATGATTTGGTCGAACAACTCGACCGAATTGCTAAAGCCTTCGACACCAATCGCTCAGAGCTGCTGCGCCGGGGTGCGCAAGCGGTGATCGATGCTGATGCCGAACGAACCAACGACATCGAACTCATCGCGGCCTACAAGCGCCAACCACCCGATGCAGCTCTGATCCGATCCGCTGCTCGGCTCGCAGCAAAAACCGCACCAGCGTGGTAGCTCGAAACGATATTTTCTGGGCCGATCTCGGCGAGCCCGCCGGACGACGCCCATTGTGCATTCTCACCCGCGACGCAGCGATATCAGTTCGTAACGCAGTGACCTGCGCTCCAATTACCCGCACAATCCGCGGGATCAGATCTGAAGTCGAAATCGGCCCCGACGAAGGGCTGCCAGAAACCTGTGTCATCAACTGCGACAACGTGCTCACCGTGCCGCTCGAAGACCTCGACGAACGACCTGTAGGTTCCCTCGACGAAATCAAACGCTCACAACTCGACCGAGCACTTCGATACGCACTCGACATCCTTTACTGACCCTGCCCCCGAACGCCGGCCGTGGGCGCGAGACTGGGTCAGAACCGCTACTGCGGGTTCCATGGCAAGGGCTCTTTCGACCGCAGCAATGCGCGGCGGTCGAGTTCGTCGGTGACGTGTCGTAAGTCGATGGCTTTAGTCGGCTGTGCCGTGCTCACTTGGCGTCTGTCACGGCGGCCTCCATCGCTAGCAGTGACGCTTTTACTTCGGCGCCGCCGAGGTATTGGCCGAGTGTTCCGTCGCTGCGGACAACGCGATGGCAGGGGATCACGATCGGGACGGGGTTGTGCGAGCACGCACTGCCCACGGCTCGCACGGCGGCGGGACTTCCAGCGATTCTTGCGACGGTGGCGTAGCTGGCGGTTGTGCCGTACGTGATTTCGTTGAGGTGGGCAATCACGTCGCGTCGGAAACCTTTCACAAGTTGGAGA
>JAYTKG010000307.1:0-2856 GCA_043730435.1 Acidimicrobiia bacterium
GTGGGGCGAGAAAACGGCGGGTATGCCGCCGGTGTGCCAGAACACGATTGGGCCATCACCGAGTACATCGTTGGGCGCGTCGATGACGGCGTGCATAGCCTTGGCCGTGTACACCGGGTCGAGCAAGATGCCCTCGGTGCGAAACAGCAAACGCAGCGCATGGAGCGCTCCTTCGGTCGGCTCGGCGTAGGCGCGGCCGAGGTAGCCGGGCACAACGGTGATATCGGGCATCACGCTTACGGCGCCAAAGAGTTCGAGACAACCCTCGGCAATTTCAACGATTTCGGCACGGAGATCACCGGCCGTCTTCGCCACACCGATACCGAGGATCTTCACGTGGTCGTGAAGTAGGTGAGCGCCAATGGCCAGACCCGACTGGGTGCCGCCCGACGACGTGGCGTGCACGATGGCCGAAGGGTGCACGTTGGATGCCGCCATCTGTTCACGTAACTCGAGATAGGCATCGACGAAACCGAGTGCGCCGATGGGCGTGGAGCCTCCGATGGGCATGACGTACGGATGCTTACCCTCGGCCCGCAACTGCTCGGCGACCTCGATCGAAATGCGTTCCAGCTCTTCCCAGTTGTCGGTGCCGGGGAACTGCACGCTGGCACCAAGCATGTGATCGAGCAGCAGGTTGCCAACGACGGGCGAGTGAGGGTCGCCGCCCAACACGAGGTCACAGCCGAGACCCTCGATGGCGGCGGCAGACGCGACGCAGCGGGCGTGGTTTGATTGTTCGGCTCCGACCGACACAAGATGATCGGCACCTTGGGCGAGTGCGTCGGCGACCAGGTAGCCGAGCTTGCGGATCTTGTTGCCGCCGACACCAACGCTGATGAGGTCGTCACGCTTGATCCAGACTTCGCGGCCGATCGCCGACGAGAACCGATCAAGACAGTGAAACGGTGTGGGGTAGATGCCGTACCGGCGAGGAGATCGCACAGCGAGCAGTGACTTCAGCGAGTCGGCGCAGAAAGCCATGGCGTCAGTTTCTCATCGCACAAGCTCGGCGCCGGGTTGCAGCCGAGCTTGGTCGGCGGCGATGCGACCGGCCTCCCACCCGGCAAAATTGCTGATTCGGCTGCGCACCTGTCGCATGCGGGGAAATGCGTCGGCAACAGCCTTGTCGACGTCGGCCTCACGTTGGACCAGCACGGGCAACAACGACGCCCCGAACGTGATCTCGGCCTGCTTGGTGGACGCAGACGCAGCCTCTTGAAGGCGCTCGCCGATTCGATGAGCGAACGAGATGAGGAATGATCGCCGAAACGACCGGGTTCGGGACACACCGGCCTGGTTCACTACTCGACCGGCCACCACCATGGCCGTCGTTGCCTGAGCGAGTAACGATGTGAACAGCACATCGACGACGGCAAGATCGGTGGCGAACCCGAAGACCGTGATGAAGCCAAGCTCAGACAGCAGTACGGACCGGCAGCGGTTGGCCGATGCCACGACGTGCACCAGAGACGCTTTGGCGTCGATGTAAGGCGGGTCGAGGTGGATGCGACGCCCCTCAGGCCCACCGGCTGCGGCCCCCGACGCGGCCGCGACCATGGCCACGTCGATGGAGTAGCGGGTCATCAACTCCTGCGCCTTTTCCGTAAAGGCGTCAGCCTCCTCCGGGAACTCGGTGGACTCGGCTTTGGCCAAGAGCGCACGAACCCGACCAAGCATCTTGGGATCAAGCGCGGCATCGGTAGGCAGTCTTCGACGCGCCGCGGCCACGGCTGCATCGGGACCAGGCGGCGGAATCAGCGTGGGCAATGGAGGAAAGCGCTGCAAGCGGGCCACAAGCGCTACCGACTGTTCGATGACGTCCCGAATGGCAAGGCCGGTATGGCCAATGACCCTGGTAAACCAGGCTGTACTCACCTGGTCACGGGCAGCCCACCACGGTTGCAGATCTTCAAGCTGAGCGGCCCACTGCGGGTGCATAGGTTGACCAGCGTCGTGGTGCGCGTCGTCGACGACGGCCGAAGCCACCAGTTCGGCGTGGGCTGCTGATTCGAGACGACGCACGACGCTCACGACGTCGATCGGTTGCCAACCGCTCTGCCAGCAGATTCGCAATCGGCGTGACACCTCAACCGCGAAGGCCTGCGAAACCGTTTTCGTGTCCTGACCGCAAAGGGCAGCCAAACGATCAATCGCTAGGTCGTGGAGCACGTGGTCATCGGTGAGATGACCCTGTACCGCGCCCTGGATAAGCATGGCAAGGGTCGGCTGCCCGTCGGCGCCGTAGACCGAGTTGGCCGATGGCTCTGTTGCCCGACGGGCCGCGATGCGGCGCTGTTCGGCCCGACGTTTTTCGTTGTCTCGCTTGCGGTTGTTCTTGCCCATGCCAATCCCTTCGTGTTGCTGCACACCGTACAGAGGGGGTGCTACAGGGTTCGGCGACTCCCCACGAACATCTCGCCAATCGCATCGTGTCGATCAAGCCCTAGCCATCACACGACCGTGAGGTGCAACAGCAGACCGTTCTCCGGATCGAGCGACGGCATCTGCAAACCGTGAACGGCCAATTGCGCTCCGGTCAGCTCGATACCGTCAGCAAGCCATGCGGGCTGGCGGCGACCGGGTCCGAGTCGCACCTGGCCTGGCAAGAGGATGGCTTCCACCCGGTAGGTCGCGTCGGCCGAGAGGCCCGGCAACCGCAACGGTGGTGGCGTGAGTGACGGAGCCGTACGCAACTGGATGAACGCGACCAGTGCCTCGGTCTGATCGGCGGAGTAGACACCGTGCGCTTGAGCCGCGCCGCCGGGCATGTCGAAGCGTACGACATCACCACCATGCAGCAGAGGACGGAATCGCTTGTGGAGCGAGATCACTGTGGCCAGGTCGGCCCGTTCC
>JAYTKG010000308.1:0-6403 GCA_043730435.1 Acidimicrobiia bacterium
GTTGACATGGGTGCGACCACGGTGTGAGCTGGTGAGCGGCGCCGAAATTCCGAAACGGCCCTATCGCGTCGGTAGCCTCACGCCGATGACACCATCGGCGAGAATCCGCGTCCCGAAGACGGCCGAGTTGGTTGCTGGCAATATTCGCAATCGGATTGTGCGCGGCGAGTTGACCGCCGACGAGTCGTTGCCTTCGGAAAGCGCGCTGATGGAGGACTTTCACATCAGTCGGCCGACGTTGCGCGAGGCGTTCCGAATTCTCGAATCCGAGGGTTTGATCACGGTACGGCGCGGTGCCAGAGGTGGTGCGCGGGTGCAACCTCCGGATACCGATGTGGCCGCGCGATATGTCGGGTTTGTGCTGCAAAGCCGTGGGGCGAGCATCGCCGACGTGTTCGAAGCCCGGGTCATCGTCGAGGCGCCAGCGGCCGGTTTGGTCGGCCGTCGTCCCGACCGAGTCGCCTGTGCCGCGCGACTTCGGGGCTGGCTCGATGACAATAAGGATCTGATTGATACCCCGGTCTGGAGTGATCATTTCCATGAATTCAATCGTTTGTTGGTGGCAATGACCGAGAACGAGACGCTGGTTTTGATGACCGCGATGCTCGAGAACATCAGCGATGCCGCAACGGCCAGCTATCGGCAGGTGCCCCATGCCGATGACATCAAGTTGGCTCATCGTGCTCAGCGCACTCGCTACACGCTGACCGATTTGATTGAAGCCGGCGACGATCTGGCAGCCGAGGCGCTTTGGCGCAAGCATCTCACCGAGGCCGGGAAGGTCCTCGCCTCAGCCCAGGCTCGATTGGTCATCGATGTTCTGACCTGACCGTCTGCGCTGGTTGCTGGTGCTGGCTCATGAGCCTGTGAACTGCGGTGGACGTTTGGACAGGAACGCGACCAGGCCCTCGGCGCGATCGGCGGTATCAAACAGTCGAGAGACGGTGTCGCGTTCCAACTCGATCCCTTCGCTGAGTGGCATCGCGCCGCCGGAGTCGACGAGCAATTTGGCAGCGGCCAGTGCCATGGGTGGTCCATCGGCGAGCGAGGTCGCCAGGCTCAGGGCTGCGCCAAGGGCGTCGTCTGCGATTGAGTTGATGAGGCCGAATCTCAGCGCTTCGTCCGTATTCAGTGGAGCGCCGGTCATCAGCATGTGTTTGGCAACCGCGGCGGGCAGGAAGCGGGCGAGTCGTTGCGAACCGCCGGCCGCCGGAAGCAGCCCGAGCTTGACCTCGGGCACACCGAGTCTGGCCCCAGGCGCGGCAATCCGAAGGTCGCACGCAAGGGCTAACTCAAAACCGCCGCCGAATGCGATGCCATTGATCGCTGCGATTGATGGCGTTGTCATCGCCGCGAGGCGGTCGTATCCGTCGGTGAGCCCACGAACGAACCGGGCGAAATCCTTGCCGTCGCGTAGTGAATCGAGTTCGGTGATATCGGCACCGGCTGAGAACGCGCGGCCTGCGCCCGTGATGACAATCGTTCGAAGCTCAGCGTCAGCTTCAATCGCGTCGAGATGGGCGTGGAGTTCGGTGATGGTGTCCGAGCCAATGGCGTTCAATCGGGCCGGGCGGTCCAGGGTCAGCAGCGCGACTCGGCCCCGCCGCTCAAAGCGCAGCACAGGGGTATCGGCTCTCGGGGTGTCCGTCATCGGGATGTCGGTCATCGGGGTGTCAGTCATCGGCGGGATCAGGCCATCGTCAGGCCGCCGCTGACGGACAACGTTTGGCCGGTGATATAGCCGCCGCCGTCTCCGAGCAGAAAAGCGACGGCCGGGGCGATGTCTTCAGGCTGTGCCGTCCGGCCGAGTGGAATCGCCCGCGCCAGACCCGCATACAACTTCTCGGAGTACTCGGCCACCTGGGCGAGCAGCGCTGTCTCGGTGGGGCCTGGACAGACACAGTTGACGGTGATGTCGTAGCGTGCAACCTCGCGAGCGAGGGTTTTGCTGAACCCGACAATGCCGGCCTTGGTGGCGGAATACACGGCCTCGCCAGATGATCCGACTCGGCCAGCATCAGAGGCAATCGAAACGATTCGCCCCGAGCGTCGCTCGATCATCCCATCAAGCACTGCTCGACAGCAGCTGAGCGTTCCTTTCAGGTTGACGGCGATGATTCGATCCCATTCGTCCTCGGTCGACTCGACGAACGGCTTGATGATGTCGATTCCAGCGTTGTTGACCAACGCCGAGACCGGGCCGAGCGAGGACTCGATCACATTGATCGCCCGTCGAATCGACACACTGTCGGCGATGTCGATTGGCACGCCGACGGCCTCAATACCGAACTCGGTCTTCAGGTTCTCCGCCGTTTCGTGGGCTGCGGCCTGGTCCACGTCGCAGGTGGCGACCGCCCAGCCATCGGCGGCGAGGGCGCGTGAGATTGCCGCGCCAATGCCTCGGGCCGCCCCGGTGACGACGGCAACTCGACTCTTTGCGGTGTTCATTCGCTTGTCGGTCCGTCGAAGATGGGCGCACGTTTTTCGACATGAGACGCCAGACCCTCGGCCGCATCGGGCCCGCCGAAGCCGTAGAACTCATAGGCGAGTGAGGCGTCAAACGCAGGTCCGACCATTCGGTACCAGTGGTTGAGCGTGTGTTTGGTCCATCTGATCGCCGACTGCGACATACCTGCTAGCTGTTGCGCCACCTCTAGCGCCCGAGCATGGACTTGGTCGTCGTCGACACACAGCGAGACCAGGCCGATTCGCTCGGCCTCCTCACCAGTGAGGGTCTCGCACGTCAACAGGTAGTACTTCGATTTGGCCATCCCGCAGAGCAGCGGCCAACACACCGCAGCGTGATCGCCGGCGGCAACCCCGAGCCGGGTGTGCCCGTCGATGATCTTGGCGTTACGACCAACGATTGAAACGTCGGCAAGGAGCCCGGCAACAAGCCCAGCGCCAACCGCGGGGCCGTGTATTGCTGAGACGATCGACTTCGAGCAATTAATCACATTCCAGACCAGATCGCGGGCCTCGCGCATTACCCGCGTGCGGATTGCATAGTCGTTAATAATGCCTTCCAGGAGCTCGAAGCTGCCACCTGACGAAAAGCCCTTCCCCGCGCCCTGCAGCACCGCAACCCGCGTGTCCGGGTCTCGGTCGATCGTTAACCAGACGTCGGCGATCTCACGATGCGCCTCGGGCGACACAGCGTTCAGGCCGGGAGCGTCGAATGTGATGCGCAAAACGCCGTCAGATGGCCGGTCGAATTGGAAGCTCGGATAGGTGGTGGAGTATTCGATGGTCATGTGCTCTCGTCGTCGCTGTGAACGTGGCAAATCAGTTAGATTGTTCAACTATATCAGGGGAGAAAGGAACGACATGAACTTCGCCCTCGACGAAGACCAAGAGCTCCTTCAGAACACCGTACGTACATTCGTCGACCGTTTTTGCCCGCCCGAGCAGGCCAAGGCATGGGACGACGCGGGCGAATTTCCGGCTGACCTCTGGCGGCGGATGGCGGACATGGGCTGGTTTGGCCTTCCCTACCCGCTGGAGTGGGGTGGTGGTGGCGGTTCGGTCAGTGATTTATGTATTTTGGCCGAAGCTCTCGGCCGAGCCAGTCTTGATGTTGCCATGGCCTTCGTTGGCACCTTCATCCCCGGTCTCGTCATTTTCCGTCACGGGACAGATGAGCAGCGAGAGCGGTTCCGTGCGGGTTTGCTGGAGGGTGAATATCGGATCTCAATCGCGATCTCCGAGCCAGACGCCGGATCCGACGCAGCGTCGTTGAAGTGCTCGGCCATAGATCACGGTGACCATTTCGTTGTTAACGGGCAGAAGGCCTGGTGCACGGGCGCTGGCCTTCCCGGCGCGATGATCGCCCTGTATGTGCGCACCGATCCGCGGGCACCAAAGCATCGTGGAATCAGTCTCCTCCTGGTGTCGAATGATGCGCCGGGGTTGGAGATCCGTCGCACGCCAACATTGGCTCGTCACCTTTTGGGGACGAACGAGGTCTTTCTGAGCGACGTTGTGGTGCCTCGCGACAATCTCATTGGCGAGCTCAACGGCGGATTTGCGATCTTGATGGCGGGCCTCGATGTAGAGAAGGTTGTGATGGCGGCGGCGTACACCGGTGTAGCGCAGGCAACGATGGACGAGATGCTCGAGTATTCCAAGCAACGGCGTCAGTTTGATCGTCCAATCGGCAACTTCCAGGCTCTCGCCCATCCAATGGCCGACATGCAATCAGAGATTGACGGTGCCCGACTCCTTGCCCAACGCGCCGCTTGGATGCTGAGTACCGGGCGACCATGCACACGGGAGGCGGCGATGGCGAAACTGAAATGCTCCGAGGCATATGTCTCGGCCGCTCGCCTTGGTATGCAGGTGCTGGCCGCTCACGGTTTCTCGACCGAGAGCGTGATGAGCTTTCGATGGCGTGAATCGATCGTGGCCACAATCTCGGGCGGTACCAGCCAGATCCAGCGTAACGCCATCGCCAAGTCGATGGGCTTGGTGACATATTGATCCAGGAAAGGGAATGAACTCATGGGACTGTTGGATGAGCGAGTCGTCATTGTGACCGGTGGGGGACGCGGTCTCGGGCGTGCGCACTGTCATGAACTGGCGCGCCAGGGCGCAACCGTGGTGGTCAACGACCTGGGGGTCGGGGTGCGCGGCGAAGCCGAGGAGCATGCGCAGTCACCGGCAGACGAGGTGGTCGCCGAGATTGAAGGGATGGGCGGCACCGCTATCTCTGACGGCACATCAGTGACCGATTGGCACGGGATGGAGGCCCTCGTCGCACGAACTGTCGAGCAGTTCGGTGATCTACACGCGGTCGTCAACAACGCTGGCTTCCTGCGCGACCGGATGATGACGTCAATGAGCGAGGACGACTTCGACTCGGTGATCGAGGTACACCTCAAAGGCTCCTTCGCCCTGACCAAGCACGCCTGTACATATTGGCGCGACCGCGCCAAAGCCGGCCATACCGTTTCCGGCCGGGTCGTGTCCACAACGTCGGGCTCCGGTTTGTTCGGCAATGTCGGGCAAAGCAACTACGGCGCGGCGAAGTCAGCAATCGCGACCCTGATGGTGATCGCGGCGATGGAGATGCAGCGCTACGGCGTCACCGCGAACTGTATCTCTCCCATTGCGGCAACACGGATGCTCGCGAGTATTGGTCGCGCGGCGGATGACGTTGGTGGCTGGGATCGGCTGGATCCCGCCAACGCCTCGCCGATTGTGGCTTGGTTGTGTAGCGAAGAGTCGGGCTGGCTCACCGGTCAGGTGCTGCGGATCGACGGGGCGACACTCAACCGGGTCGAAGGCTGGCAGGTCGCGCAGTCGTACACGTCGCGTTCCGGAGAGGCTTTGACGGTCGACGAGATTGGTCTCGGCCTGCGCCAGATGCTGGGAGCGGCCCCGCGCGGCCTCGGGGGTTGAGCGGACTCAATCGTGGTTCAGCTGAGTGCTGCCCCGACACCAACGAAGGCACCGATGAGCACGAGAAGGATGCCAAGCAGCGGGGCGATAAAGCGCAGATAGCGGTTGTACTCGACCTTGGCCACGGCGAGACCACCCATCACCACGGCCGAAGTGGGCGTAAACAGGTTCATCCATCCCGAAGCGGACTGGTAGGCAGTGACGACCACGCTGCGGCTAACACCGGCGAAATCGCCGAGCGGAGCAAGCACCGGGATGGCCAAGGCGGCATGCCCGGAGCTTGATGGCACAAGGAAGGCGAGGGGGATGTTGAGCAGGAACAAGAGCGGTCCGAAGATGCCCTTGGCGGTGCCGCTGACCGTGCTTTCCAGGGAGTGGAGCACGGTGTCGGTGATCTTGGCGTTGTTCATGATCACTGTCACCCCGCGCGCCAGCACGATGATCAGGCCAACCGAGACGAAGTCACCCGCCCCTCGCGCGATCGTGTCGGTCATCCCTTTCTCGCCCATCCCAGCGACGAGGCCGACGACAATCGCCATCACAATAAACAGCGCGGCGAGTTCGGGGAAGTACCAGTCGAGTTGCCACCCGTACGAGTCGGCGTTGGGACCCTTGATTACCTGTGCCCACGGCACGATCGCAAAGATCATGAACGCAAACGTCGATCCCATCAGCCAGATCACTGCCCGTTGGCGACCACTCAGGAGTGGGGTTTCCTCGGCGACTCCCGTCAGATCGACGTCTCCCGGGCGGAACCCGACGATTGACGCCGCCGGATCGGCCTTGACCTTGCGCGCGTAGCGGACCACGTACCAGATGGTGATCGCAGTCAGCGCTAGGTACATAATCAGGCGCAGACCGATGCCGTCGCCAATCGAGATGTCGGCTGCACCAGAGGCAACCCCGGTCGCGAACGGGTTGATCGTTGAGCCGAGGGTGCCGATGCCCGCACCCAGCAAAATCACGCTGGCGGCGACCATCCGGTCGTACCCAAGTTTGAGCA
>JAYTKG010000309.1:0-13376 GCA_043730435.1 Acidimicrobiia bacterium
CATCACCTTCCTGGGCCACAACCTGTGGAATATCGTCACGGCGATCGCCATCGTCGGTATCCCAGCGTTCGCCCGTATCGCCTATGCCAATACCCTGGCTGTATCCCAACGCGAGTACGTCCTGGCGGCCCGATCACTCGGCGCCAAGAATCGACGCATCCTGTTTCGCGAGGTGCTCCCCAATGTCATCTTGCCGCTTTCGGCCTTTGCTCTCGTGGTGACGGCGGTGGCAATTGTTGCCGAAGCCGGGCTCGCCTTCCTGGGCCTCTCCATCGAACGGCCCAAGCCAAGTTGGGGCTCGCTGATCGACGACGGCCGTAAACTTCTGGTGAGCAAGGGCGTCTGGCACGTGAGTTTTATACCGATCATCTGCATGTTCCTGACGGTGCTCTCCATAAATCTGATCGGTGATCGCCTGAGGACCCTGATCGATCCACGGGAAGCCAAAGTATGAGCACTGCTCACTTGCTGGTCGTCGAAGACCTGAAGACCCATTTCAAAACCAGCGCCGGTGTGGTGCGCGCCGTCGACGGCGTGTCGTTCACACTCGATCGCGGTAAGGCGCTTGGCATCGTGGGCGAGTCGGGCTCGGGCAAGAGCGTGCTCTCGCGGTCCATCATGGGCCTGCTCCCGGGCAACAACGTGATCCGTTCCGGGTCGGTTCGTCTCGATGGGCAGGAGCTGATGGGGCTCTCCCGTAACGAGATGCGCTCGTTCTGGGGCCAGAGCATGGCCATGGTGTTCCAGGACCCGATGACGTCACTCAACCCGGTCATGAAGATCGGCAAGCAGGTGGGTGAAGGTCTGCGCCGCACGCTTGGCATGAGCAAACAAGACTCCATCGAGACGGCCGAACGTCTACTCGCCGATGTCGGAATCCCCGAGCCTGCGCAGCGACTCAACGAGTACCCACACCAGCTCAGCGGCGGTATGCGCCAACGCGTCACTATCGCCACCGCCCTGTCGTGCGGCCCCTCACTGTTGTTCGCCGACGAGCCGACCACCGCTCTTGATGTCACCGTGCAAGCCCAGATTCTCGACCTGTTGGCGTCGCAGCAGCACGACCGCAACATGTCGATGATTCTGGTCACCCACGATCTTGGCGTCGTGGCCGGACGCACCGATGAAATCGCCGTCATGTACGCCGGCCAGATCGTGGAGCGGGCGCCAACGACCAGCCTGTTCGCCAACATGAAAATGCCGTACACCGAAGCGCTGATGAAGAGCATCCCCAAGTTGACTGACAAGGCGCACACCCGCCTCGACAGCGTGGGCGGCCGACCGCCAAACCTCATCTCACCGCCTGCTGGCTGCCGGTTCGCACCCCGCTGCCCCTACGTCGGCGAGCGCTGCCTCGCAGAGCAACCACCGCTCGTCGAAGCAGTCGAATCTCCCGGTCACTACTACCGCTGCTGGTATCCCGTTGGTTCGCCCGAACACACCGACGCGGTGCGTAAGCGTGAATCGCTGGCCGCATTGGCCGGAGGGAACTGATGGCCGGTACCGGCAAGGCGCACCTCCACAGCGGTGGCGACACCATCTTGAAGGTCGAAGACCTCCTCGTCGAATTCAAGACCGAGGAGCACGGCAAAAAGGTCCACGCAGTTACCGGTATTTCGTTCGACGTATTGAAGGGTGAAACCCTCGGCCTTGTCGGCGAGTCGGGCTGTGGGAAAAGCACCACCGGCCGAGCCATCATGCAGATCCCGCGACCGACAGGTGGCTCGGTCGTCTTCGAGGGACGCGAACTGACGGCCCTTCACGGCGAAGAGCTACGCAAGCTGCGCACCGACGTGCAGATGATTTTCCAGGACCCGATCTCGTCACTTAACCCGCGTCGCAAGGTGATCGATATCGTGGCCGAGCCGCTCCACATTTGGGGCATCGGCACCAAGGAAGAACGCATCGCCAAGGCCCGCGCCACCCTCGCCGCGGTCGGTATCGACCCCGACCAGGCCGGCGACCGTCGACCACACCAGTTCTCCGGCGGTCAGTGCCAGCGCATCTGCATCGCCCGAGCGCTCGTTCTCGACCCGCGCCTCATCATCTGCGATGAGCCAGTCTCCGCCCTCGACGTGTCGGTCCAGGCTCAGGTGCTCAACCTGCTCGAAGACCTGAAAGCCCAGTTCGGTCTCACACTTGTGTTCATCGCCCACGACCTGGCCGTCGTCAAGAACGTCAGCGATCGGGTGGCTGTCATGTACCTCGGCAAAATGTGCGAGGTCGCGCCGTCCGACGATCTGTACCGCGAGCCGCGGCACCCGTATACAACGGCGCTCCTGAAGGCCATCCCGGTACCCAACCCGACCGTACGTCCAGACGGGGCAGTCCGACTGCGGGGCGAGATCCCTTCTCCGGTCGCTCCCCCGTCAGGCTGTCGCTTCCGCACCCGCTGTCCATCGGCCGATGCCCTTTGCGCCGAGCAGGAGCCGCAGCTCATCCAGGTCGGCCACGAACACTTCGTGGCCTGTCACCACCCGGTCCCGGTACCCGGCCTTACCGACGCGGCACAGTAGATTTCTTCTTCTTGACCCTCGAAGCCCCACGCACCCTGGCTGACCTGCGCCCGCTGCTCCGGCGCCATCAACACGGCCGCTTCGACCCGACAATCTCTCTCACGTCCACCGAGTTCTGGCGCGCCGCCCGCACCCCCAACGGACCCGGAACGCTCCACATCTCATGGGCTGACAGCAACCTGTCGACAATGGCGTACGGCGCTGGCGCCTCGTGGTTGATGAACAGCGTGCCCGCCCTGGTCGGCGCAACCGACGAGCCGACCAACATTTCCCCCCATCATCCGGCCGTTGCTAAATCTCTCCATCGACACGGGGTGCCCACAATGTCGGCCAGCGGGCTGGTGCTCTCCGATCTGATTCGGTCCATCTTGGGGCAGCGGGTTACCAGTCTTGAAGCAGTCCGTCAGTGGAGCGCGCTGTGCGAGCACACGCTGGAACCAGCACCGGGCCCGGTTGAGTTGCTGCTGCCACCAAACCCGTTGGTGCTGGCCACCACGCCAAACTGGCAGTACCACCGCATGGGCATCGAACGGCGACGCGCCGACACCATTGCCGCGGTCTGTCGATACGCCGCTCGGGTCAACGAGGTTGCCGACATGAGTATCGCTGACGGCTACCAGCGACTCTTAGCTCTACCAGGCGTGGGGCTTTGGACGGCGGCGTGCACCATGTCGACAGCCATGGGCGACCCTGACGCGGTCCCGGTCGGCGACTTCCATGTGAAGAACGTGGTTTCGTTCGCGCTCGCCGGTGAACCTCGCGGCACGGACGAGCGCATGCTCGAACTCCTAGCTCCCTATGCCGGCCACCGCGGCCGTGTGCTCGAGCTGTTGACCGCAGACGGATGGCAGGCCCCGAAGTACGGGCCGAAACAAGCCATCCGGTCTATCGCCCGATGGTAACCGTGGCCGCTCGTCCCGAGATCCACGCCGATGTCACGCCAGTGGCTGGCACCGATACCCCAGCGTGGAGACACGCGCTGGGCTGGGGAGTCATCACCTATCTCGTCTCGCGCGTCATGGTCATTGCCGGAGCCGCCGCCGTGTCGGCCGCCAAGGTGTCCGCCGTGGTCGAGTGCGAGAATAGCGGTGTTGGGCAATGCGCGTCGCGGCCCCGAAGCGCGGCTGCGGGCATTCTCGAAGCCCTCACCTCATGGGACGGGCAGTGGTATTTCTCGTTGATTCGCCGCGGCTACCCGACCTCAGTACCGGCCAACATCACGTACGCCCAGCCAGAGGCGCGTGCGGCGTTTTTCCCCATGTACCCGTGGCTGGTGCAGGCGGTCGACGTGGTCTTGCCGGGCAGCGACGTAGCCGCTGCGCTCGTGGTGAACTTTCTTCTGGGTCTGGCGTTTGTCGTCGCCATGGGTGCCTTGGCCCGCGCCTGGTGCGGTGTCGAAACATCGAAGCGAACCATGATGATCGCGGCGCTCTACCCGGGCAGCTTCGTACTGTCGTTCGCGTACAGCGAAGCACTATTTCTTCTGCTCGCCGCCGTATCCATGTTGGCCTGGCATCGACACCGTTACGTCATCGCCGGTCTCCTGGCTGCGGGTGCCACCGCCAGTCGCCCCAACGCCGTCGCTCTTGTCGTCGCATACGGCGTGGGCTCGCTGTTGTTGTTGCGTTCGCAACGAAATTGGAGGAGCCTCATCACTCCCCTCATCGCGCCGCTCGGGTTAGCCGGCGCGCAGATCTATATCGCGTGGCGAGCCAACGAACGTGGCGTGTGGTTCCGCGTGCAGTCCGAAGCCTGGGGGGAAGGGGTGAGCTTCGGCGGCACCGCCGTACGACGCGTATTGAAGTTCTTTCTCCATCCTTTGTCGTCCCCGTCGAACCTCATCACCGTGCTCGCCATTTTGAGTCTGCTCATCGGCGTAGCGGCCCTGTTTCGCAGCCGGCTTCCCGCCTATGCCGTGATCTACGTAGCGGTCATCACCATTCTCATGTTCCTACCGGAGACGGTCACGGCTCGACCACGCTTTGTGTACAGCGCGTTTCCGCTGATGGTGGCCGTCGCTGCCGCCTGGCCGAAGCGATGGCGCAACGAACTCTGGGGCATCTTCCTCGCCCTGTGCGGCTCGGCTCTGTTTGGACTGTCGGTGCTCTATGGCCTCTACGCCGTCGTCATTCCCTAAGGCGTTGAGCAACCGAAACGGGCGGATCGGCCAACTCTTCCTCGCCCTCATAGCCTTCCTCCCGCCGTTACTGACGGCACCGGGTCAGGTCGCGGCCGACACCAAGCACTACCTCTACCTCAATCCTGGCCAGCTCATGCGCACCGCGACGTCGCTGTGGGATCCGGCTCAGTTGGGCGGCTACGTCACCCACCAGACCATCGGCTATCTGTGGCCAGCAGGGCCGTGGTACTGGTTACTTGATCGTCTCGGTTCGCCCGACTGGGTCGCCCAACGGCTCTGGCTCGGCCTGCTGTTCTTCGCGGCGGGCCAGGGGTTATGGAGACTCTGCCGCACTGTCGGTATCGTCACCGGCGCAGCGTTGGCTGCGGCCGCGCTCTACCAACTCTCGCCCTATGTGCTCACCTACGCCAACCGCACATCAATCCTGCTCTCGCCATGGGCCGGGCTCGGCTGGATCATGGCGTTTACCATTCGGGCCGCTCGGCAAGGGGGCTGGCGCTACCCGGCACTGATCGCACTGGTGGTCGCGACGGTTGGCGGAATCAACGCGACGGCACTGTTGCTCATTGCCGTCGCACCGCTCACGTGGCTGGCCTACGCGACATTCGTCGAACACGACATCAGCGTGAGGCGAGCACTCGCCACAATCAGCCGAGTCGGCGGGCTCAGCACGGTGATGTCCAGTTGGTGGCTGGTGGCCCTTGTGGTGCAGAGCCGTACCGGCGCCGATGTACTGGCCTACTCAGAAACGACGCAGGCGGTCTCGTCAACGTCCTCGACTCCCGAGGTGCTGCGAGGTCTCGGCTACTGGCTGTTCTACGGCGGTGACAGCACCGGGCCGTGGAACAGCGCGTCGACGCCCTACGTGCAGTCCCCCGGCCTGATCCTGCTCGGCTTCGGTCTGGTCGCCCTAGCCATGACGGCACTAGTCCTGGTCGAGCGCCCCGTTCGCTTGTGGCTGGCGTCGCTGTGGTCGATCGGCGTCGTGGTGGCAGTAGGCGCCCACGGCGACTCGTGGTTCTCCCGCCGATTGCTCTCCGGCAATGCTCGGTCCACGATCCTGCTGGCTTTTCGCAGCTCTACTCGGGCGGTACCGCTGGTCTTGCTCGCCAGTTCGCTGGCTGTTGGTTACGGCCTGTCGGCGCTTACCACACGCCATCCCATGTTGGCGCGGAACGTTTCCTTGGCGACCGTCGCGCTCACGATGCTGCAGCTTCCGGCCATCTGGAACGGGTCACTGGTTGATCGCCAACTCCGCCGGCCCGAGCAGATTCCAACCGCCTGGTCCGACGCTGCGATGGCGCTGCAGCAACGCGGTTCCGAAACCCGGGTGCTCGAGCTACCCGGCCAGGAATTCTCGGCCTTTCGATGGGGTACCACCACCGACCAGTTGCTACCGGGCCTGATGACGCGACCGACCATCACTCGTGATCTGCTGCCCCTCGGGAGTCCGCAGATGATGGACTTACTGCTGGCCCTCGACAACCGTCTGCAGGACGGCACGCTGCGCCCGCACTCGATCGCTCCCGTCGCGCGCCTGCTCGGTGTAGGCGATGTCCTCGTGCGCGGTGATGAGCGGTTCGAGAAGTACCAGACGCCCCGCCCCGATCGCGTCGCCCAAATCATCACCTCGCAACCACCGGGCCTCGGTGCACCAACCTCGTACGGCCCCCCTGTGGCCAATCCGGGACCAGCCGACCTTTTCGACGCCGTCGCGCTCGCCGATGCGACCTTTCCCACTCCACTACCGGCCGCTACCGTTTTCCCCGTTGATTCTTCGGTTCCGATCGTGCGCGCTGAGGCCGCCCGAGGCTCGGTGCTGATGGCCGGCAGCGGCGACGGCGTGGTGAGCGCCGCTGACCTTCTGCCCGCGGGAGCACTGGTGCGCTACTCAGCTGAAGCGAATAGTGACCAGCAGCGACGCGAGTGGGCCGCCGATGCCGGACTCATCGTGATCACCGACTCGAACCGCAAACGAGCTCAGCAGTGGCGCGGCTCTCAGAACACCGTCGGTATGACCGAAGACCAGTCACGGGGCGTTCTGACTGTTGATACCGCCGATGTTCGGCTGCCCTTGTTTCCGGCTGCCAATGCGGATAGTCAGACGCTTGCGTTGCAGCAGGGTGGCACCGTCCTTGCGACGGCGTACGGTGAGCCCAACGCCTACCGGCCAGAAGACCGTGCGGTGATGGCGTTCGATGGCGACGCCAGCACGTTCTGGCGCGTCGCCGACCGCGCCGATGCCGTCGGGCAACGAGTCGAGGCATCGTTCGACGCCCCTCGACCTGCCGACAGCTTCGTCGTGCGCCAGCCGACGGGCGATCGCACCATCACCGAGCTCACGGTCTCGACGACCAACGGCAGCATAAGCCTCCCGCTGGACGCGCGATCGCAGAGCGCCTTTGGCCAGCCACTCGCCCTGCCGTCGGGCTTCATCACAAAGCTCACGCTCGAAATCACCGCCACCACGGGCACCGGCTCGTTCCTCGGCCAGAATGCCGTAGGCATCGATGTCGGCAGTGAAGGACCGCCCATCACCGAGGTTGTCCGGCCACCTATCGATATCACCCGTTCTGTCGGGATCGGATTGGCTGATCGGCCGCTCGCAATCGTGCTTTCCCGGGAACGCGCCGACGCGGCCAGCACCTATCGACGCGACCCGGAACCACAACTGCAACGTGTCCTGCAACTTCCGGCCGACATTCCCTTCACGCTCTCAGGGAACGCTCACGTTGCCGACCGATCACCCGATGTGTTGCGAGTGGCATCTCTGTCGAGTAGCGGACATTCGGAAGGAAGTGAACCGAGCCGAGTGAGTTCTGCCTTTGACGGTAACTCGTCCACCCGCTGGGTGGCCCCAATGGGTCAGGCCGACGGCGAGTGGGTCGGCGCCGACCTCGGCACGGCTCGGACCATTGACCATCTCGACATCAGCCAGCCCGACGGCGACCGTTTCAGTCCAGTCGACAGCGTGGAGGTGACCCTCGATGATGTCGTGCGTTCGGCACCCATCGACGCAAGCGGCCGTGTGTCGTTCGAGTCGATGACCGGCCGCCAGCTGCGGGTCACCTTGCGTAGCGCCAACCCCCGCGTGGCGGTTGATCCACATTTCAACGAACCCATGGCCCTGCCGGTCGCGATCACCGACATCGTTGTTCAGGGCTGGTCTGCTCCCGTCTCGAGCAGCCTGCTGCCGACTATTTGCCGAGACGATCTCCTCACGATCGATAGCAAGCCGCTGCCGATCCGGGTTGCCGCTGATGGTGTGATCAGCCCGTGCACCGCTGGGCCGATCATGCTGGCGGGCGGCGAACATCTCATCGCCTCCGCCGCAGGGACGGCCACCGGCATCGACCTTGATCGTCTCCTCCTTCGTCACGACGCAGCCGTTGATTCCGTTGCTTCCGTGCCGACACCGGTGCCCGCCGTCCATCCAACCACTCGCTCTGCCACCGAGACCGTGGTGCAGATCGACAGAGCAACCGGTCCGTTCCTGCTCGTCTTCGGCCAGGGATGGGCGTCAGGCTGGCGAGCCTCGGTCAACGGTCGCAACCTCGGCGCGCCGGTCCGGGTGGACGGTGGATCGATGGCCTGGCCGATCGAGCCGTCCACCACGCCAGCGACTGTGAAGATCAGCTGGCAACCGCAGCGCTTCGTCAACGTGGGGCTTATGGTCAGCGCGCTCGGAGCCGCTGCGTGCCTGCTGCTTGTGTTGTTTGCGCGACGACGTACCGATGTTGTTCCCTTGGCACCTCGTGTCGAGACGTCCGGTCGCGCCGGAGCGTTCGGCGGCGTTCTGACGGTCGCAGTGTTCGCCGCCGCCGTCGTTGCGCCATGGGCCGCGCTCGCCATTGGTGCAATCGCAATCATCTCCCGCAGAGTGCAGGCGCTCCGTCGGCTTGGCCTGATGGCGGCCATGGTCTGTGTCGGGTTCACCGGGGTTTTCGTGGCTGGGCAGCAGTTTCGCCACCGGTATCGCCCAGGATTTGGATGGCCACAATCGTTCGCATCCGTGCATCAACTGGCCCTGTTGGCCGTTCTCTTTCTGGTGGCCGATGCGACCTCTGCGGCTCAAAAACCGAAGACACCCGACTAGAGTGATGGCTTCGTGGACCCCTCCCCCCAGGACCAAGACAAGCCAGTGGTCATTATCGGTGCCGGCCCCGCTGGGCTGACAGCCGCCTATCAGCTGACCAAACGCGGCCAAAAACCGGTCATTCTCGAGGCCGACGATGTGGTCGGCGGTATCAGCCGAACCGTCGAGCGAAACGGTTGGCGCTTCGATATCGGCGGTCACCGGTTCTTCACCAAAGTGCCCGCGGTGGAAGCGCTTTGGCATGAGATTCTGCCTCAATCCGACTTTCTGCTTCGGCCACGTATGTCGCGTATTTTCTACGGCGGCAAGTTCTACGACTACCCACTACGGGCCATGAACGCGCTCGGCAACCTCGGCGTGATCGAGGCCGTCCGTTGCGTGCTGTCTTACGGCTGGGTACGCGTGCGTCCGCCCAAAGACCAAACAAATTTCGAGGGTTGGACGGCGTCACGCTTCGGGTGGCGACTGTACAGAAAGTTCTTCAAGACTTACACCGAAAAGGTCTGGGGCATTCCGGCCGACACTATTCAGGCCGACTGGGCTGCGCAGCGCATCAAGAACCTGTCGCTTGGCAAAGCCATCATGAATTCGTTGCAACCGAAACGAAATCAGACCGACATCACGTCACTCATCGAAGAGTTCCAGTACCCGCGCCTCGGTCCCGGCATGATGTGGGAAACGTGTCGTGACACGGTGCTGTTACGCGGGGCATCACTCCACCATCGACAGAGGGTTGTGAGTATCGAGCACGCGAACGGCCGGGCGCATGCCGTGACGACCGAAAGTGACGAAGGCTCGCTGAGTCAATGGCCGGCCAGTGCGGTCGTGTCGAGTATGCCGATTGGTGCGCTGGTGCGGTCGATGCGTCCCGCTCCACCGGCCGACGTGTTGAACGCGGCAACCTCGCTTCGTTTCCGTGACTTTCTGACGGTCGCCCTGGTGATTCCCGAGCACCTCGCGTTCGCCGACAACTGGATCTACATCCATGAGCCCAATGTGCGCCTCGGTCGCATTCAGAACTTCGCGTCGTGGTCCCCTTTCATGGTGAAGCCCGGTTTCAGCTGTCTCGGACTCGAGTACTTCGTGAATGAAGGCGATGACCTGTGGACCATGACCGACGAGAAGCTGATCGAACTCGGACAGCGTGAACTCGCCATTCTCGGTCTAGTCCCGGCAGGTACCGTCTCGGAGGGTTACGTGGTGCGCATGCCGAAGGCCTACCCGGTGTACGACTCCACCTATGCCAACAACGTCGCCATTATCCGCGGCTGGCTTGCCGCCAACACACCAAACGTGCACCCGGTCGGACGCAACGGCATGCACAAGTACAACAACCAGGATCACTCCATGCTTACCGCCATGTTGGTGGTGGAAAATATCCTTGACGATGCCGGCCACGACATCTGGGCTGTCAACGTCGAGCAGGAGTACCACGAAGAAGCCAAGACTCCTGCCGTGAACGTCGGCTAGTGGCGCGGTCGACGGGCGACGGCGAACAGCACGAGCGTGCTGGTGTCGATGTCGGCGGTGATGCTGAAGTTGTCGGCCGTTACCGCCGGCTCGGACACCGTTGACCGCTTCTTGTTGACTGCGGCGAGCAACGGATAGGCAGCCCGGCGGGCACCTGCGTGTAGCGCCACGTACCACGAGCGCGGCAAGCGATGACGCAGGTTGAACACGTCGAACGCCAGTAACCGTCGAGCAAAAACACGGCGACGTTCGAAGTCGGCTTTCACGGCTGCGTCACCATCAAGGCCGTGCACTTCCACGTCTTCGAAGTGTCGCAACAACATGGCGCGCAGGTCGGCCGGTTCGAACAAATACAGGTGATACGGATTCTCGAAGTCGGCTGGCTTGTTTGGCGTGATGATGCACGCGGTGCCGGTCTTATCGAGGACGCGGGCAATCTCGGCGACGTGAGGTTCGGGATCGGTGAAGTGTTCGATGAGATGAGATGAACACACCCAGTCGAACGACGCCGTCTGCAACGCCAGCCTGGCCCCATCGGAGCAAACGGTGAGAAGACCGGCGTGTTCACGACTGGCGTCCCGCGCCGCCGTCGGCTCGTAGTCGAGGCCCACGACCGAGCGGGTCGGGTCGAGAAAGCGGGCGCTGCCGTCACCAAGCCCGCACCCCAGATCAAGGAGCCGCCCCGGACCGATGCGAGCCACCACTTCTCGATAGCCAGCCTCATGGAGCGCCAACAGGGAATCAGGAGTCTTGCCTTCGATTGGCCGCTCACCAGTAAGTTTCAAGGGTCGACTTTCGAAGAGGGGTACCTCGCTAGTCTACGAAACCGTCCCGCGTCTTGCATCGAGGCTCCTTGCCGTCTTCTTCCGACCAAACCGAACTGGCCGAATTGGTCGAACAGAGCGGTTTGCGACGTGTACACCTGCTGGCATGGCGAGACCTTGCCGATGCCGAAGCAGGCGGATCCGAAGTACACGCGTCCACCATCTCATCCCTGTGGGCTGCTGCGGGCGTAGAGGTCACCATGCGCACGTCGTTCGCTCCTGGCCACGCTCACGACGAGGAGCGCGACGGCTATCGCGTCCTTCGCCACGGCAGCCGGTACGACGTGTTTCCCCGGGCGATCGCAGCAGAACTGGCCGGCCGCCACGGCCGACGGGACGCATTGGTTGAGATCTGGAACGGCGTCCCGTGGCTGTCACCGTTGTGGGCCCGAGGGCCACGGGTTGTATGGATGCATCACATTCATGGCGTCATGTGGAAGATGGCGTTGCCCGGCCCGGTTGCCCGCGTGGGTGAGTTGATGGAACGCCGGTTGGCTCCTCCGTTCTATCGGCGAACGAGGGTCATCACTCTGTCGTCATCAAGCAAGGAAGAGATGGTGGAAAAGCTTGGGTGGCGCGCCGAGAATATCGGCGTGATCTCACCCGGCGTCGATCCGAAGTTCCATTCAGGGGCCACCAAATCACCGACACCGCTGGTGGTGGCAGTTGGTCGGCTGATGCCCGCCAAACACTTCGACGACATCATCCGACTGCTGGTAACGCTGCGAGAACGATTGCCGGGCTTCGAGTTGGTCATCGTGGGCGAAGGGGACGAGCGACCAGGACTCGAAAGTGAAATCCGACGACTTGGCGCCTCTGACTTCGTGCGGCTCGCGGGCCGTATTAGCGACGACGAATTGATATCCCTCTACCAGCGGGCGTGGCTCCTGACGGCAGCCTCAGAGGCCGAGGGTTGGGGCATGACCATCACCGAGGCCGCCGCGTGCGGCACTGCCGCAGTCGTCACCGACATCGGTGGTCACCGTGATGCCGTGGAAGCGGGCGTCAGTGGCGAACTCGTCCCGCTTGCCGATCTCGGCGCTGCCGTTGAGGCGGTCCTGACCAACCCCGACCGCCTCTCTCGTCTGCAGCGTGGTGCGCTGGCACGCGCCGAGCGGCTCACCTGGGAAGCAACTGCACTGGCCACCTATCGCGAGTTGACGAACGACGCAGCCCGGCGGCGAGCCAAGCGATGAAATCGTTGCACTCGAAACGACTTCTCGGCGCGCTAGCCGCGCTCGCGTATCTTCCGCTGCTGTGGAGTTCACCCGGAAAGGTGAGCGCCGACACCAAGACCTACCTCTACTTAGATCCCGCAAAGCTGCTGGCCCGGGCCCCGTACTTGTGGGATGAGCACATTGGGTTCGGTACCGTCACCCACCAAAATATCGGCTACCTCTTTCCTATGGGTCCGTACTACTGGGTGATGGATCGGCTCGGCGTGCCCGACTGGATCGCGCAGCGACTCTGGCTCGGCACTCTGCTGTTCGCGGCCGGATCGGGCGTTGTGTACCTGTGTCGAACCCTCGGTTGGACGGGTCGAGGCGTTGGGGTGGCTGCGGTGGCGTACATGCTGTCGCCGTACATCTTCGACTATGCCGCGCGGCTCTCGGCCATCTTGTTGCCCTGGGCGGGGCTGGGCTGGTTGTTGGCCTTCACCATCCGATCCGTATGCGAAGGCGGGTGGAGATGGCCTGCCCGATTCGCGTTCACCGTGGCGGCCGTTGGCGGCGTGAACGCCACGTCGCTGGTTCTGGTCGGGCTTGCCCCCGCGTGGTGGATCGTGCACGCCGTCGGCACGCGCGCCGTGCGACCCTCGGTTGCGCTCAAGGCCATCGGACAAATTGGCCTGTTGACGGTACCGGTGTCCCTATGGTGGATGGCTGGCCTTTTACTGCAGGGCCGCTACGGCATTCCGATCCTGCGTTACACCGAAACCTACGAGGCGGTGTCACGGGCATCAACAGCCCCCGAGGTGCTCCGCGGCCTCGGCTACTGGTTCTTCTACGGCTCGGACAAAGTAGCGCCGTGGGTTACGGCCGGGCGGCCGTACACCCAGACACTCTGGTTGCTGTTGTCGTCGTTCGGCATCGTGGCCCTCGGCTTGCTGGCCGCGGCCACGGTGCGTTGGAAGGAGCGGGGTTTCGCCATCGGCCTTCTCGTTATGGGCGTGATCGTGGCAACCGGAGCCCACCCTTACGACCATCCCACGTTGTTCGGTGGCGGCATCAAGCGCTTCATCGAATCGGGCCCGGGCATGGCGCTGCGTTCTACGCCCCGTGCCGTGCCCCTCGTCGCCTTGGCGCTTGCGCTCTTTCTTGGCAGCGGCG
>JAYTKG010000310.1:0-5182 GCA_043730435.1 Acidimicrobiia bacterium
GAGATGTCTTAGAACGAAGCGTCGTGCGTGAGGAGCCACGCCAAGCGAGTGGCCGCAACGCAGTGCTCGTTGTAAAACGCGGAGAAGGTTAAGCCGACGTCGGAGACGGTTGCCGCCAACAGTCGATGTGCTGCACTTCTCGCCGAAATTGATCGTCGCACGCACGGCGGAGGCTGACAACATGGGCCGATGTCTCCTTCGGAAAGGGTTATTCGGCTGGCCGAACCGTCCGACTCGACGGCACTCGGTGACGCACACGCTGAAGCATGGCTTGCTGCGTACGTTGATCTGATCGCGCCTTCGGTTTTGGCTGAGGCAGCTGCCGGCCGACGTGTGAGCTGGCCCCGCTACTTCACCTCGTCACGAAGCTCAGTGGTTACTGTCTTGGTGAGCGTCACGCCAGCGCTGCTTGAAGGCTTTGCGATACTCCTCGCCAGCCCGGAACGCGATGGGTGGACCGAAATCCGCGGATTTCACTTTCACCCGGCGGCATGGGGAACGGGCGCGTCAACTGCACTCATGGAAGCAGCACTCGGCACGGTGGCGCCGGGAAGCCCGGGCGTGCATCTCTGGACCCATCGCGACACGCCCCGCTCCCATGGCTTCTATGAAAAGGTCGGGTTCAGCCGCACCGGCCAAGCCCGAGACCTAACCTTCTCCGACAACCTCATCCTCCCCGAAGTCGAATACGCCCGAAGCGTTTGAGCGTTGTGAGCTACTTCTGTCGCCGGTAACCACGGCTGGTCTTCTGTGAGGCCGGTGGCTTGATCGGCGGCCCTCCAACTTCACTGGTTCATCCTCCCAACTCGGCCCTGAAGGGTGCGCGACGGGTCCGCAATGTCCGAGTTGGGAGGAAGAGACCGCCGAGTTGGATGGATGACGACGTTAGGGTTCGGTGATGCGCCCGCTCAAGGTCGGTATACAGCTTCCGGAAGTGGAATGGGAAGTACCGTTTCCCGAACTCATCGCCATGGCCCAGGCAGCGGAGCGGGTCGGGTTCGATTCGCTTTGGCTGGGTGACCATCTGCTCTACGACTTGCCAGCAGGACCGCGTGGGCCGTGGGAGGTGTGGACGTCACTTGCCGCGATTGCAGCGTCCACCGATCGCATTTCGCTTGGCCCGTTAGTTGCATCTACAAGTTTCCATGCGCCGCAGATGTTGGCGAAACAGGCCGCCACGGTTGACGCCATCTCCGGTGGTCGATTGATTCTTGGGCTCGGTGCTGGCTGGAACGAGCGGGAGTACCGGGCATTCGGTTTCGCCTACGACAATCGGGTGAGTCGCTTCGAAGAAGCATTCACTATCATCCGCACGCTGCTGCACGTCGGCGAGATCGACTTCCACGGCACCTACTACGACGCTGAACAATGCGTGTTGCACCCTCGACCAGATCGTGAGCTGCCGTTAATGGTCGGCTCGAACAGTCCTCGCATGTTGTCCATCACCTTGCCCCACGTGCAGTCGTGGAACATCTGGTGGAGCATCTTCGGCAACACCGCCGCCGGTTTCGCACAAGCGAAAGCCGAGGTCGACACCGCCCTTGCAGCCATCGGTCGCAACGGTCAGGTGGAAGCGACGTGTGCAGTCTATGTGCAGATCGGAGCGGGCGGCGGTCGGCTCATGGGTCATGACAACGACACGATCAAACCGTTGCGCGGATCGTCAAACGAATTGGCCGATCAGTTGAGGGAATTCGCCGCGGCAGGCGCGTCCCACGTGCAACTCGTGGTGGACCCGATCACGAGGGACTCCATCGAGTCGTTGGCCGACATGCTCGTCGAGCTCGACCGAAACTGACCCCTGGGTAGCCGTCGGTCAGACCGGCGCGATACGCTCAGCGTCGGAGAAGCCGGGAAGCCTGGTCGGCACGAAAGGACCCATGTCGTGACCCGCTCTCACCCGCGCCCTCGCGTTCGATTTCTGTCGCCACTGCGAGACTTTCTGCGCACCGAGGCTGCGGGCGGCGTACTGCTCGTCGCCGCAGCAGCGCTGGCGCTACTCTGGGTCAACTCACCGTGGGCCTCGAGTTACGAACGGCTCTGGTCACAATCGCTGTCTGTCGGGATCGGCGACCACGTGCTGCGCCTCTCACTTCGGCAGTGGTTGAACGAGGGGCTGATGACGATCTTCTTCTTCGTCGTCGGTCTGGAGATCAAACGGGAATTGGTAGTCGGTCATCTCAAGACCAAGCGCGCCGCTGCCCTGCCTATCGTTGCTGCACTCGGTGGCATGATTGTGCCGGCCGGCATCTATCTGGCGATTGCCGGCGGCAGCGCTCCCAGTGGATGGGCTATCCCCATGGCGACAGACATTGCGCTAGCCGTCGGCGTGTTGGCCGTGGTGGGCGACCGGGTGCCCTCGTCATTGAGGGCGTTTTTATTGGCGCTCGCGATCGTCGATGACATCGGCGCGATCGTGATCATTGCGTTGGTGTATTCCAGCGGTATTGGGTGGTCGTGGTTGGTGGGGGCCTTGGCGCTGCTTGTGTGCACGCGGGTTGCGAGACAGTTCGACGTGCAGGCGACCTGGCTCTACGTTGCGCTCGGAGTTGTGGTTTGGTTTGCCCTCCATGAGGCTGGAGTACATCCAACGCTGGCCGGCGTGGCGATGGGTTTGTTGGCTCCGGCCACGGCACGACTCAGCCCGGAGTTGGTTGATGCTGAGCAGTTGGCTGACGTGTCCAGCTTGGAGGCCGTCTTTACCACCACCGAGATCGCTCGATCTTCGGTATCGGTCGTGCAGTGGCTGCAGTACGCCCTGCACCCGTGGACCAGCTATGTGATTGTCCCCCTGTTCGCGTTTGCCAACTCCGGCATCGTTGTCTCGGCAAGCGGTGTAGGCGACGCGCTCCAATCCACGGTCTTTTGGGGCGTGTTCGCTGGACTGGTCGCAGGCAAGCCGATTGGAGTGCTGCTTGCACCGTCAGTCGCTCAGCGGTTCGGTCTGGCCGAGGGCGTGGCGTCTTCTGCGCGTCAACGCCTCGGTATCGGTGCAGCCGCGGGCATTGGCTTCACGGTCGCGCTCTTCATTGCCGAGCTTGCCCTCGCTGAAGAACAGCTTCGCTCCCACGCGAAGCTTGCGATTCTTCTCTCCTCTGTGGTGGCGGCGTGTCTGTCACTTGGTTTCCTCAAGACTGCCAAATCAGCCGTCGACCAGTCGTAACGCTACGGCGGGAATCGACCCGAACGGTCGTCCTGGCTAGTATTCACCGGTCCTGTTGAAGGACTGCACTACCGGTACTTCAGGTACCCACGCCCTGCGGGTGGAATCGCCGCCCGGGACGACCTACGAAAGAGGAAACAATGGCCGTAAAACTCCGCCTTATGCGCATGGGTAAAACAAAGCAGCCGACCTACCGCATCGTTGCGGCCGACAGCCGTTCGCCCCGCGACGGCCGTTTCATCGAAATCGTGGGTACGTATCAGCCCCGCCAGGATCCGTCGGTCATCAACGTCGACAGTACCAAGGCCCTCAAGTGGCTGCGCCAAGGCGCCCAGCCCACCGATCGTGTGCAGCGCCTGCTCGAAATTTCGGGCACCTGGGCCGAGTTCAAGGCCATGTGATGGCGGCTTCGGCTCCCACCGCAAACGCCGTCCTCACGTTCCTGGTCAAGCAACTTGTTGAAGAGCCAGATGCGGTCACCATCGAAGAAGTTGAGGGCCGTCGTGGCAATGTGCAGCTCGAAGTGCGCACGGCTGATGGCGACATGGGTCGCGTGATTGGCCGTCGCGGCCGCACGGCGCAGAGTATCCGCACCGTTGTGCGCGCTGCTGCTGCCAAAGACGGCGTCGATGTCGACGTCGACTTTGCCGACTGAAGCTTGCCGACTGATACGTGCCGACTGACTCATGACTGAACTGCTCGAGATTGGGCGCATCACCAAGCCCCATGGCGTCCGTGGCGACGTCATTGTTTCGCTGATCACCGATCGGCTGGAACGCGTTGCCACGGGTGCAGAGCTGTCCACCAAGAAGGGCCCGCTCACCATCACTGCGAGTCGACCCCATCATGGTGGGTTCATCGTTACCTTTGATGGCTGCAACTCGCGAGAAGCAGCCGAAGCGTTGGCTGGCACCGTGCTGAGTGCAGCGCCACTTGATGACCCTGACGCGCTGTGGGTGCACGAGCTGATCGGCACGTCGGTCGTTGACACGCAGGGTGTCGATCACGGCAAGGTGGTGATGGTGCTCGAGAACCCGGCCCACGATCTGCTCGAGCTCGAAGATGGCGCGCTGGTACCGGTGGTGTTCGTGAAGTCCTGCGTTGACGGCATAACTACTATCGATCCGCCCGACGGGCTGTTTGACTTGTGAGCATGTTCCGCATCGACGTGTTGACCATCTTTCCGAAACTGGTCGACACGTTCTGCGAAGAGAGTCTGCTCGGTCGGGCCCGCGCTACCGACAAGCTTGATCTGCGTTGCCACGATCTGCGTGAGTTCACCACCGACGTGCACCGCACCACCGATGACACACCGTTCGGCGGAGGCGCAGGCATGGTGCTCAAAGCCGAACCAATGAAGCGGGCCATCACCGAGACTGAATGCCGCCGGCCGATCTTTGCCCTCGGGCCTGGAGGTCGTCGACTCACGCAGAATCTGGCGGTTGAATTGAGCCACACAGAAGGCTTCACGCTGCTCTGCGGGCGCTATGAAGGAATCGACCACCGCGTGCGAGAGCACCTGTGCGACGGCGAAATCTCGATCGGCGATGTGGTGTTGGCCGGGGGAGAAGTGGCGGCCTGCGTGGTTATCGAGGCTGTCACCCGCCTGCTACCCGGAGTCATGGGTAACCAGGAATCGGCCGGGGACGAGTCGTTCGGTGCCAACGGTCTGTTGGAGTATCCCCAGTTCACCCGGCCTTTTGAGCTCGATGGCTGGAGTGTCCCCGACGTGCTGAAAAGTGGTGATCACGCCAAGATCGCCCGATGGCGACTGGCCCAGGCGCTGCATCGCACCATTGCCGTGAGACCGGACCTGATCGAGGCTCGGGGCGGCATTACGGCCAAAGAGCAGCGCGTCTTGGACGAATTCGCTCCTGTCGCCTATCCTTTCTTGTTCCCGTAGACCGCCTTGCGGCGCGTCCGCCGGCTGGTCCTCAACGCTTCAGGAGTCATTCGCTATGAAAACAACCGATGTCATCGACCAGGTCAGCCTGCGTACCGACATTCCAGCGTTTGGCC
>JAYTKG010000311.1:0-3374 GCA_043730435.1 Acidimicrobiia bacterium
GACACGACCCCTCCCACCTGCCCAGACGCGCAGATCCGTGTCTCTCATCGAGGCCCGACCCCCGGAGAACCGACCACACGCCGGGATCGGCTACGTCACCCCCGACCAAGAACACCGAGGCGAGGGCGCCGCCCTCCGTCAAGCCCGCCGCGACGGACTCAACCGGGCACGACAACAACGAATCAGATACCATCGAAACAACAACACCCCGGGCCCCGAACATGCGGATTGAAAAACCCCGGAAACACGACATTAAGTCAGACACACGTCAGATCCAGACGAGGAATCGCTCGGCACGCTTGTGTGGATTGGCCTGATCGGCCCGGTGATCGATGCACTCGATGGCGGGGATGTGCTGTTGGCAGACGAACTCGACGCCAGCCTGCACCCTCGGCTCGGCGAGCAACTGATCCGATTGTTCCAGGACCAAGCGACGAACCCGAACGGTGCACAGCTGATCTTCAACGCACATAACCCGGTGTTCCTCGGCGACTCGGCGGAACGGCCGATCGGGCGCGATCAGATCTGGATCGCTGAGAAAGCGAACGACGGAGCCTCGCGGATTTACAGCCTGGCCGAGTTCAGCCCCCGCCAGGACGAAGCCATCGGACGCCGCTACCTCCAAGGCCGCTACGGCGGCCTACCAGTCATTGATCCATCCGGGTTCGAACGCGCAGCCGAACCTGTACGCGAACTCGCCTCAGTGTGACCAACCGTCACGCCCCACCGCCGAAACGGTCGACACGCAGCCAGCCACCGCGGCGAATCGTACGAACGCTGACCGAAGGCCGACGCACCGAAGTCGAGTACTTCGCGAAGCGGGCCGCAGCGTTCCGCGACCGCGTCATCGTGGACTTCGACTCATTTCACGGCTCACCGATGTCGCTCGTTGAACGCGCAGTGGCGCTGGCCGGGCAACGCCAGCGCACTCTCCGCCGCGGGCGCGCCGAAGCGCCGTTCGACGAGATTTGGTGCGTCTTTGACCGCGACGAGCACCCCTACGTGGACGAGGCGATTGCGCTGGCTGCAACGCAGCCTCGCGTTGGAGGGCATGCACGAGGGCAACGACTCCTGGCCGGGGAGCAAGCCGTCAACATCGGTAGCCCGGGCTGTGCGTAGCCTTCACCGAAGGTGACACCGGAATTGCTGCGCCGGTCACACGTCGTGCAGTTTCCGCTGACGCCAGCAAGATCGATCTCGTCACGCAGACCGTACGTGCGAGGCGTGGGAGTAGCGCAGGTCGTGCAGATCTCGCAACGCATCCGTTCCGTTACCACGGAGTCGCTGATCGTGATGATGAGCTCGATACACCATCGTTGAACAGCTTGAATTCGACGCGAATGTCAACGGCGGAGGCGCTCTACCGCAGGGAACTCAACCAGGCCGCGGCGGCGAAGTTTGGAGCGCGACCGATCCGGTCAGACTCGTTGGGACGCGTTCGTCAAACGCTGCTGGCTCACCGGCCCAGGTAAGGGGCGCACATGGACAAGGCCATCGGCAGCCACGTCGATGACCTCGGCAATCGCTATGGCGGAGCCAGCGCCGACGACGATCAATCTGCCCGGGGCAACGACCGACGGGTTGGGGGCCTGATCAAGGTACGTCCAGGGGAGCCCGGTTTCGTCTTCGGTGTTCAAGTCGACGAACAGATCAATTTTCATGCTTCCTCCTGTCGGTAAGCCGGGTTGTTGACGGTGCGATGACTGACTGCCAGAAGGCGTGCCACACTGCGTTCGACATCATCGTAGAACGTTATGGTCACATGCGGACTTCGGTATGTCGGTACCACTCGAATCCGGCCTCGATGACGTCCGCCAGCCGATACACAAACAACGTCTCGAAGGCGTCAAGGCGGTCCTCCCAAGGTCAAGCACCTCGTCAACAGATCAAGCGTAGAACGCTGAAATCCCGTAGCGACCCCACTCGGTGCAGCGAACCCTGGAACGCCGGCAAGATCGAACTCGTTCACGCAAGCCGTTACGCCCGTTGGCGCATTGTGGCGCATTAGAATTTTTTGAACATAACCGATGGGCAGGTCTTTTATGGCTGTTTGGCGCATTGTGGCGCATTAGAACGCGAAATCTGGCCCGATGATCGCTCAAGGGGGCTTACGAACCGAAGCTATCGCGCTGACTCACGGGCACCCCGCTATACCCATTGCTGCGGAATCGAGAGCGCTCCGATCATGGTTTGGTGCGACTTCAGTCGATCGGACAGGTCCACAAGGCGCTTGACAAGCGAGCACATGTCGAAATCAGGAATAACCACAGTGTAAACGGCGGCCGTGGCGGAGTGATTGCCCGCCACCTGCCCGGGCTATTACTCGTCTCGAAGGCTCACCATTAGTTTCTCAAACGTTGCCGGACTTATCACGGGTGGCGACTGTGCTTCCCAATCGAGAAGGTCTTTGTCTCCCGTGACGATGTAGTCGGCAAGTTCTCGCCGGGCAAGCGCGACGAGATAGTCGTCGTCCGCGTCTCTCGTGATGGCCTCGCCCGTTTCCGGGTCGGACAGCACGTCAGCAAGCGTTTCGATCGTCGTGATGTAGATCTGTGCCGTTTCGAGGTCGATCCAACGCCTCAGCCGCGGGCGCCTGAGGAGAACGTCTCGGATCTCTGCGAGCAGGCTGTGGCAGATGACGACCTCGAAATCGGCGCCGGCGAGCCAGGCCTGCACGATCCGGTGCGAAGTGCCCTTCTGGATCGCAGCCGACACAAAGATGTTGGCGTCGAGGACGACCTTCACAAGCCGGCGCGCCGCTATCGGCGAGCGCGACGGGAGACGCGCACTTCGTCGATGGCTGCGTCCATCGCTTCGGACTCGGTGAGGTGCTCGTTCTTCGCGACGTTGCGAGCGATCTCCGACCGGGCGTCAAGGCTGAAGTACTCCCACGCTGACTGCCGGGTCATTCCGAGGGCCTCGCCAATCTGCTCCCATGTAGCGCCGTCAGCACGTGCCGCGCTCATCGAGGCGCGCCGAAGCCTGCCGAGTTCGGCTTCGCCATGGGCGAGCTCACGCAACGCTTCGAGCGGGTTCGATGGCAAGGCGCTAGCGATGATCACACTCATAGCTGTCAGGGTACCCTGACAAACCTAAATCGGCAAACGGTAGGACCTTGAACACCAGTGTTGGATCTGTAGTCCGGCCTTAGCTGCCTCGAAGACCGCAAACAACGGGGTAAGAGGTGATCCTGTGTTCGCATGATCCGGCGATAGCCAGAGAGCGTGGTTGATTTGCGACCTTGGATGGCGAGACCATCGAGCCACGGCTCAACGAGATCAGCAACGGTTCGACGACTCGGCACGGCAAACGACCCGGTCTGGTGCGCCGCAAGCATTCAGCCGAGAGCCTCAAGGCATAGCCTCTGAGCAGGT
>JAYTKG010000312.1:0-2535 GCA_043730435.1 Acidimicrobiia bacterium
CACCGCGTGGCACCACCGGGACCACCATCACGTTCTGGCCCGACCTTCGCCTCTTTCGTGATGAGCACGGTGAGCCGTTTACGTCGCCGCAGTGGTCCACCCGCCTCATCGCTGAGCGTCTCCGTCACAAGTCATTCGTGCATCCCGGGCTCACGTTTGAGCTGCGCGATCAACGCGAGCCGAAGGATCCAAAGGTCAGCGAATGGTGCTCGACAGGCGGCGTGGCCGACTTGGTCAGCGAACTCACGGCCGACTCGGATGTCATTTCACCGGTACTGGCATTCGCTGGGGTGGCCGAGGCCGGGACGAAGAAGGAAACCACCGTACACACTGCGGTGGTGTGGACCGTTGACGGGCGCGACACCACGCTCGGCTACGCCAATGGGGTGGCCAACCCCGAGGGCGGTACGCATATCACTGGGTTCCGTGCGGCTATCACCGAGGCGCTGCAGAACTACATCGTCGACCGCGGCATTTTGAAAGAGAAAGAAGTGCCGCCGACCACCAAGGACATTTTCGCCGGGGCCATCGCTGTCGTGTCGATCATGATCCCCGAACCGGCATTTGCGGGCAACAGCAAAGGCAAGCTGATGAACCCGGAGGCAACAAGTCGCACCCGTTCGGTTGTTCTCAGTCAGATGGCAAAGTGGTTGGAAGAGAACCCGGCCGAGGCCAAGCGTGTCGGTGACGGCGCCATCGCGGTCATGCGCGCTCGTACAAAGTCGAATGCCGATCAGTTGGCGGCCAAAGCCTTGCTGTCGAAAGGTTCAAAATCGCGCGGCGGGCTCCCGGCCAAGCTGCGCGACTGCACCCGCAAAACTGATCGGCCCACGGAACTGCTTTTAGTAGAGGGCGACTCCGCTGGTGGCACCGCCATTGACGCCCGTGACCCTTCATTTCAAGCAATCCTTCCCCTACGCGGCAAGCCGCTTAACTCCTACGACGAAACGCTGGAACGAGTCGTCAAGTCGGGCACGCTGGCCGATCTGATCCTCACCCTGGGGTGCGGGATCGGGGAGGATTACGACCTCGACAAACTGCGCTACCAGAACCTGCTGATCACGGCCGATGCCGACAAGGACGGCCAGCACATTCGCACGCTGCTGACCGTGTTCTTCTACCGCTGGATGCCCGGCCTGATCGAGTCTGGCCGCGTGCTCTATGCCATGCCGCCGCTGTGGTCCACCGTGGTGCGCGGCGAACGCATCTACTTCGCCGACGACCAGGCCCTGGCCGCGTTCCGGGCCGAGAACCCAACCCACCGTGGCCATGTCGGCCGAATGAAGGGCCTCGGGGAAATGGACCACCAAGAGTTGCGCTTGGTCATTGGATCCGGACGTACCGTCGGGCGCATCACCGTGTCCGAACCGCTGTTGTTAGCCCAATTAGCCGACCGACTGTTCGGCCCGAAATCAGAGGGCCGCAAGGCGTGGTTCCTCGACCGTACCGGCCATTCCCTTGGCATTGAGGAGTGAGCAATGGCTCGAAGTAAGAAACCCGCTGCCGTCGCCACCGCCGATTTTGTAGAGACCATCGTCGAGCTCGACGCAACCGAAGCGCTGGATGCCGACTACGGCGACTACGCCAAGGAAGTCATCGACGACCGAGCCGTGCCGCGCGCCGCCGATGGCTTGAAGCCGGTGCACCGTCGGATCCTGTGGGACATGCACCAGCAGCGCCTGTTCCCTGATCGCCCGTTCGTCAAGACGGCTCGAGTGGTCGGTGACACGATGGCCCTGTTTCACCCCCATGGTGACGCGTCCATCGCCGATGCCCTGGCCCGCATGGCGCAGCCGTTCTCCAACTTGGTGCCACTACTTGATTTCCACGGCAATTATGGCTCGCCCGACTTCTCCCCTGCCGCTGCTCGCTATACCGAGACCCGACTTGGATGGGCTGGCATGTTGCTGCTTGGAGACATCGAGCAGGGCACCGTGGCGATGGCGGAGAACTACGAAGGATCCTCGCACGAGCCCGTCGTGCTTCCCGCTGAGTTCCCCAACGCCCTGGTCAACGGGTCGAATGGCATTGCTGTCGGCCTGTCGTCGTATCTTCCTCCGCATGATCCGCGTGAGGTGATCGCCGCGGCGCGGCACCTCATCGCCAACCCGAACGCATCGGTCGAGGAGCTGATGGAACACATCATCGGCCCGTCCTTCCCGTCGCCGTGCGTCGTGGTCAACGGTGCCGATCTGGGCGACATTTACCGTGCCGGGGTTGGCCGAGTGATCGTGCGCGGCTGCTGGGAGGTGGAGGATCTGGGGCGCGGCAAGCAGCAGTTGGTCGTCACGTCGTTGCCGTATGACGACACCAAAACCGGCTCGGCCGAAACGTTCATGGAGAAGCTGCTCGACGCCGTCGACAGCGGCGATATCGGTGGCATCGTTTCTCCGAATGACGAGTCGTCCGATGGTCGCACCCGCATTACCATTGGTCTCGCCACGGGCATCGGTGCCGAGCAGGTCATTCCGGCACTGTTGAAGTACACGAACCTGCAGGTCACCAACAAAGTCCAGATGCACTTCATTGACTCCG
>JAYTKG010000313.1:0-9436 GCA_043730435.1 Acidimicrobiia bacterium
CCATCGTCTGAGCCGCATGCTGCTATCCGGAAGCGGGAAGATCAACGTTTCGTTCGAAGTGTTCCCACCCAAGAACGACGCCATGGCCACTGCACTCAACGAGACCGTCGATCGACTACGTTCGCTCCAGCCGCACTTCATCTCGGTCACGTGCGGAGCAGGCGGATCCACCACCGCTCTCACGGCGTCGACGGTGGCCCAGATCAAGAGTGACACCGGGCTTGCTGTCGCCGCTCACCTGACCTGCGCAACCATGTCTCGTGACGAGGTCGATGGCACCGTCGCAGACTATCGCGCCGCCGGAGTGCGCCACATCGTGGCGTTGCGGGGCGACTCGCAGGCGGGCATCGGACAGCCCTTCCAAGCCCACCCGCAGGGCTATCAAAGCACGCCCGAATTAGTCGCAGCGATCAAGCGAATATCTGATGCGGAAGTGTCGGTGTCCGCCTATCCGGAACGTCATCCCGAAAGCCCGTCGCTGCGGACCGACCTCGACATGTTGGCAGCCAAGGTCGATGCCGGGGCTGACCGTGCGCTCACACAGTTCTTCTTCGACAACGACCTGTACTACCGCTACGTCGCGCACGTGCGCGAACGCGGCATCAACATCCCCATCGTGCCGGGCATTTTGCCCTTACAGAACTTCGAGCAGGCCCGCACGTTCGCTCAGCGCTGTGGCGCGTCAATCCCGAACTGGCTGGCCGACCGTTTCGATGGCTTGGATGATGACCTCGACACGCGTCAAAAGGTTGCCGTAGCGGTCGCGGTCGAACAGGTACTTGACCTGGTTGATCACGGCGTCACCGATTTTCACTTCTTTACCATGAACCGCGCTGAGTTGGTGTACCCAATCTGTCATCTGCTCGGTCTCCGCCCGAGAGTTGAAGTCGCAGCATGACCGTCGTGGTCGATCGCGCCGCCGCGTTGAAGGTGGCGGCACGCGAACGCATCTTGGTGCTCGATGGCGCAATGGGCACCATGATTCAAGCGCTCGGGCTGGATGAGGAAGGCTTCCGCGGCGCCCACTTCGATGCCTGGAACCGTGAGGTGCACGGCAACAACGACCTGCTCAACCTCACGCAACCCGGCGTCATTCGCTCGATCCATCTCGACTATTTCCGCGCCGGTTCCGACATCGTGTCCACCAACACGTTCTCGTCCACCTCGATCGCCCAGGCCGACTACGGCATGTCGGCATGGGCGTACCACCTCAACCGCGACGGCGCCCGGCTCGCTCGCGAAGCGGCCGTCGCTGCGGAGACCGAAGATGGGCGCCAGCGCTTCGTGGCTGGCGCTCTCGGGCCGACAAATCGCACCGCCTCGATCTCGCCGGACGTGGCCGACCCTGGCTTTCGTGCCGTCACCTTCGACGACCTTCGCGTCGCGTACGGCGAGCAGATCCGCGGCCTGCTCGACGGCGGCGTCGATCTGCTGCTGATCGAGACGATCTTCGACACGCTGAACGCGAAGGCGGCGATCTACGCCATTGCCGAGCAGTGCGAAGCGGCCGGTGTCACCATCCCAGTGATGATCTCGGGCACCATCACCGATCTTTCCGGTCGTCTGCTGTCGGGGCAGACCCCTGGCGCATTCTGGAACGCGGTGCGTCACGCTGCACCGTTCTCCATCGGATTGAACTGTGCGCTCGGCGCGAAAGAGATGCGCGCCCACATCGATGAGCTGGGTCGCCTAGCTGACACGCTTGTGTGCGCCTACCCGAACGCCGGACTGCCCAACGAGTTCGGCCACTACGACGAAAGCCCGTCGGCCATGGCCCGCCAATTGGCCGAGTTCGCCGAGTCCGGACTGGTCAACATCGTCGGTGGCTGCTGCGGCACCACCCCCGAACACATCCGAGCGATATCCGACGCGGTGGCCGGTAAAACGCCTAGGCCGTTGCCAACTATCCCACCGATGCTGCGCCTGTCGGGTCTCGAAGCGTTCACCCTCACGCCCGAGATTCCGTTCGTCAACGTAGGGGAACGTACCAACGTGACCGGGTCGGCCAAGTTCCGCAAGCTAGTGAAAGCGGGGGACTACAACACTGCACTTGATATCGCCCGCGACCAGGTAGAGAACGGCGCGCAGATCATCGACATCAACATGGACGAAGGCCTCCTCGATTCCGAGGAAGCCATGGTTACGTTTCTCAACCTGATCGCAGCCGAGCCCGACATCGCTCGTGTTCCGATCATGGTCGACTCCAGCAAGTTCTCGGTGATCGAAGCCGGCCTCAAATGCATCCAGGGCAAGCCCGTCGTGAACTCCATCTCGATGAAGGAAGGCGAGGCAGCCTTCCTTCAACAGGCTCGCACGTGCCGTCGGTACGGCGCCGCCGTCGTCGTCATGGCCTTCGATGAGCAGGGCCAAGCCGACACCCTCGAACGCAAGACTGCCATCTCAAAACGGGCCTATGACCTGCTCGTAAACGAGGTTGGGTTTCCGCCCGAGGACATCATTTTCGACCCCAACATTTTCGCCGTCGCCACCGGCATTGCCGAGCACGACGGCTATGGCCTGGCGTTCGTAGAAGCCGCCCGTTGGATTCGCCAGAACCTTCCGCACGTGCACGTTTCCGGCGGCGTATCCAACTTCTCATTCTCGTTCCGCGGCAACGAGCGCGTGCGGGAAGCGATGCATTCGGTGTTCCTCTATCACGCCATTGGCGCTGGTATGGACATGGGAATCGTGAACGCCGGGCAGATGGCCGTCTACGACGCCCTCGACCCGGAGTTGCGACTGGCTTGTGAGGATGTGGTGCTCAACCGCCGGGCCGACGCAGCCGAACGATTGCTAGCCTTGGCCGAGCAGGTGCAGGGCGGCGGGCAGAAGTCGAAGACACCCGATCTGGCCTGGCGCAACGCGACAGTCGAAGCCCGTCTTTCACATGCGCTTGTGCATGGCATCACCGACTTCATCAACGACGACGTCGAGGAAGCCCGGCTCGCCGCGGCCCGTCCACTCGACGTTATCGAAGGTCCGCTCATGGCTGGTATGAACACGGTCGGCGATCTCTTCGGCTCGGGCAAGATGTTCCTGCCCCAAGTCGTGAAGTCGGCCCGCGTCATGAAGCAGGCCGTAGCCGTTCTCACGCCGTTTATCGACGCGGAGAAACTGCTTCAGCCGGTTGTCGATACCAGTGGCCGCCCAAAGATCGTCATGGCCACCGTGAAGGGCGACGTGCACGACATCGGCAAGAACATTGTCGGCATCGTCCTGCAGTGCAACAACTATGAGGTCATCGACCTCGGCGTGATGGTGCCCGCGGCCAAGATCCTGCAGGTCGCCCAGGAGGAAGGCGCTGCGCTGATCGGATTGTCGGGCCTGATCACGCCGTCGCTCGATGAGATGTGCCACGTTGCCGCCGAGGCGCAGCGCCAGGGCGTGACGGTGCCGATCCTGATCGGCGGCGCCACCACCAGCCGCGTGCACACCGCGGTGAAGATCCACCCGAATTATCAGTCGGGTCAGGTTGTCTACGTCACCGACGCCAGTCGCGCCGTCGGCGTCGCCTCGGCATTGCTGTCAGATGAGCAGCGCGACCGGTTCATTGATGACGTCCGCGAGGAGTACGTGAAGGTTGCGGCCACCCACGCCCGCAGCCGGGCTGACCGGGTGCGGGTGGAGTTGAACAAGGCCCGCGAGAACAGTCTCAAGACCGACTGGCACGCCGTCGTTCCGGTAACGCCGAACGTGCTCGGCAACACGACGCTTGCGCACTACAGCGTGGCCGAGTTGGCCGACTACATCGACTGGACACCCTTCTTCTCCGCGTGGGAACTGCGCGGCAAATTCCCTGAGATACTCACCGACCCCGTCGTCGGGGAGGCTGCGTCAGCGCTCTACGACGATGCACGCGCCATGCTCGACCGCATCATTGCTGACGACGTGTTACGACCTGAAGCTGTGGTCGGTCTTTGGCCGGCCAACGCCGACGGCGACGACATCATCGTCTACACCGACGACACTCGCAGCGAGCAACGCGCCGTGTTTCACACGCTGCGCCAGCAGCGGGTCAAGCAGGATAACGCGCCGAACCTCGCCCTCGCCGACTTCATCGCACCGCAAGGCGTACCTGACTACATTGGCGGCTTCGTGGTCACCGCCGGAGTGAGTGAAGACGAGATTGCCGACCGCTTCAAGGAGGCTGGCGACGACTACTCATCGATCATGGTGAAAGCACTGGCCGACCGACTGGCCGAGGCGTTCGCCGAGCGTCTCCACCAGCGGGTTCGCACCGACTTCTGGGGCTATGCCCCCGACGAAAACCTTAATGGCGCCCAGCTGCTCGGTGAGCAGTTCGTCGGTATCCGGCCCGCTCCGGGCTACCCGTCCCAGCCGGACCACACCGAGAAAGAGACCCTTTTCCGGTTGTTGGAATGTGATGCGCGGGTCGGCGTAAAGCTTACCGAGAGCATGGCCATGTGGCCCGGCGCCTCGGTGTGCGGCATGTACTTCAGTCACCCGTTGAGCCGCTACTTCGGTGTCGGCTCCATCGGTCCCGACCAGGTGAAGGACTACGCCCAACGCAAAGGCTGGGACGTAGCCGTTGCCGAGAAGTGGCTCGTGGTGTAGCGCGAGGCGGGTGAGTCGCACCACTACGCTCGCATGTATGCCTTCAGAGATCCTGTACGACGTCACCGACCACGTCGCCACCATCACGTTGAACCGGCCCGACCGGCTGAACGCCTTCACCAACACCATGCTGAAAGAGTTGCTCGTCGTCTTCGACGCTATCGACGCCGATGACGACGTGCGCGCCGTCATCATGACCGGTGCCGGACGGGCATTCTGCGCCGGTGCCGATCTGGGTGCCGGCGGCGAAACATTTGCCGATCGCGACGGTGCGGTGACGGGCCTCGTCCGACGCGATGAGGGTGGCGTCGTCAGCCTGCGCATCTTTGATCTGAAGAAGCCGATCATCGCCGCCATCAACGGTCCTGCGGTCGGCGTAGGTATCACCATGACCCTGCCGATGGACATCAGGCTCGTGGCCGACAACGCCAAGATCGGGTTCGTGTTCGCTCGCCGCGGCATCGTGCCAGAAGCGTGTAGCAGCTGGTTTCTTCCGCGACTTGTCGGCATCTCTCGGGCGATGGAGTGGGTGGCGACCGGCCGCATTTTCCTGCCCGATGAGGCGTTGGCGCACGGACTGATGCGTAGCGTTCACGCGCCCGACGATCTGCTTCCTGCGGCTCGTGCGCTCGCCACCGAGATCGTCTCCAACACCTCGGCCGTCAGTGTCGCGGTGGCCCGTCAGATGATGTGGCGCATGCTCGGCGCCAGTCACCCGATGGACGCCCATCAGGCAGACAGCACCGCCATGGCCATGCGTGGCCGGAGCGCCGACGCTGCAGAGGGCGTCCGTTCGTTCCTCGAAAAGCGTCCCGCCGTCTTCAGCGATCGGGTCTCTACCGACCTGCCGAACGCGTTTCCCTCGTGGGTTGAGCCAACTTTCGAACCGGGTTAAGTCCGTATTGGGGACTTGGTCGGAGGCTTGATGAGCGAGCCATGCAGCAGAGAAAGCACCGCCTCGATCGCGCGCTCCTGTTCCTTGTATCTGATTTACGCAGGATCCATCAGTCGGCCAACGGTGCGCTGCCTACGGCGGCTTCGTCTATCCTGCACTCCAGGGTTTTGTCGACAAAGGGGTCGTATGTCCATCCTGCATGAGGTAGCACCAGCCGACTATGTGCGGTCTGACGGTCACGGCAAGGTGACAGGGTCGGGTCAGTACACCGCCGATCTCAGTTTCACCGGGCAAGCAGTGGCCAAGTTCCGCTACGCCGACCACAGCCACGCTCGCGTGCTGCGCGTCGATGTTTCGAAGGCCCGGGCGTTGCCAGGTGTCTATGCGGTTATCACCCACGACGATGTGCCTGAGGTGAAGTACGGCGGCATGGTGCAAGACCGCTATCTATTCGCCAAGGACATCGTGCGATTCGAAGGCGAGATCATCGCCGCGGTTGCGGCCATGAACGACGAGATCGCCAAGCTGGCCGTGTCACTCATCGAAGTCGACTACGAGCCGCTCCCGGCCATCAGCGATTTTGTGGCCTCGATGGACCCGAGCTCTGCGCTCATCCATGAGGATTGGGAGACCGACGAGCGAGCCGATGAACTCGGCAGTAACCGCAACACGCTGGGCTACTCCACCATCGTAAAGGGCGATGCCGACGCCGCGATGGCGAAGGCCGATCACATCGTCACGGGCCGCTACACCACCGACCCGGTGCAGGGTGTGCCCATCGAGCCGCGAGCCGTCATTGCGCAGTGGCAGGGAAACAAAGTCACCGTCTGGACCTCTACGCAGGTGCCCTACGCAGCTCGCGCCGGTGTGGCCACCACGCTGCAGATCCCACAGTCCGATGTTCGCGTGGTGGTGCCGTTGCTCGGCGGCGGCTTTGGCGCCAAATGCGATTTTCATTTCGAGGGCCACATCGCCGCTCTGGCTCGAGCCGCCAAGCGTCCGGTCAAGCTGGTGTTCACCCGGCACGAAGAGTTCTTCGCCATCGGCCACCGACGCGAGGGCATGCTGATAGAGCTGGAGACCGGCGTGATGAACGACGGCACACTTGTGGCCCGTCGCGCCCGTCTCGTGCTCGACAAGGGCGCCTACTGCGGTGAGGGTGGCTTCTTCGCCCAGATGGCCGCCATGCACGCCTGCGGCCCCTATGTGATCGATACCGTGAACGTGCACTCGTTCCTGAACTATTCGAACAACCAGCCGTCTTCATCCATTCGGGCTCCAACCGCGCCGCAGGTGTGCTGGGCGCTGGAGCAGCACATGGACGCTGTTGCGAAAACCATCGACATGGACCCGGTTGCGCTGCGTATGAAGACGCTTATCGAAGAGGGCGCCGAAGGCCCAACCCGCCAGGTGTTCGACTACATCGGCATGAAGGACAGTTTGGCCAAAGCGGTGGAGATGATTGGTTACGGCCAAGCCCTTCCCGACGACGAGGCCATTGGCATTGCGTGCGGCTGGTGGCCGTGTTTCGCGGTGGAATCGGGCGCGTACTTCAAGCTCAACCACGACGGTACCGGCACCATCGTGACGGGCGCACAAGAGAACGGCACCGGATCGGTCATGGCCATGCCGAAGTTCGTGGCCGAAGAACTGGGCATGGATCCCAAAGACATTTCCATCCTCTACCAAGACACCGACGCCGCCCCCTGGGACATGGGTTCCAGCGGTTCGCAGACCACCTTCAATAGCGTTCGCGCCGTGCTGGCTGCTGCGGTCGAGGTCCGTGAGCAGTTACTCCACGCTGCCGCCGAAGCACTCGAAGCGGCTCGTGAAGATCTTGAACTCGTCGGTGGTTCGGTCAGCGTAAAAGGCACGCCGTCCAAGGCCGTCACTATCGCCGAGCTTGCAGCTGCCGGTACGTTCCACGGAAAGGGTTCCGGCCCACTCCCCGAGTCACCCGCAGTGCAGGCCGAAGGTTGCGTCGGTCGCCTCGGAATGGAGTCATTCCTCGCTCCGCAGGTGTTCACCCACGCCGTTCGGGTGAAGGTCGATCGTGACACGGGCGTCGTCCGCATCGTGCGGGTGGCGGCCGCGCATGATTCGGGTGCTGTGCTTAACCCGATTGGCGCCAACGGGCAGGTGTACGGAGGCGTGGTGATGGGCATTGGCCAAGCGCTTTCCGAAGGCACCATCCTCGACAAGGACGGCAAGCAACAAAACGCCGGGCTCCTCGACTACAAGCTGGTCACCTGCGCAGATGCACCTCCCATCGATATCGAGTGGGTCGGCCGTTTCACACCCGATGCGGGGCCTCGAGGCTCGAAAGGTATCGGTGAACCACCAAGCGTTCCGACGGCGGGAGCGATTGCGAATGCGATCGCCAACGTGATTGGTTCACCGGTGTGCTCACTGCCCATGACGCCCGAGCGCGTGTGGGAAACCATGAAGGGAGGTGCGAAGTGACCGCCACGTTCGTTGCTCCCACAACGCTCGCCGACGTGCTGGCCGCCATGGCCGCTGGAGCCCGACCGGTTGCGGGTGGAACCGACCTTGTGGTTGGCGCCCGACAGGGCAAGAAACCGTTGCCGCAATCGTTGGTTGCCATTCATCAGCTCGATGAACTGCGTGAAATCACCCTGACCACTACTGGTCTGCGTATCGGCGCGCTGGTCTCGCACGAGCAAATCATTGCAGACGCAACTATTCGAGCAACGTACCCCGCACTGGCCGACGCCTCTGCCATTGTTGGATCGCATGCCACCCGTGCGCACGGAACGCTTGGAGGCAACGTCATGACGGCCTCCCCGGCAATGGACACCGGCTCACCGCTTCTTTGCTTTGGCGCCACTGCCATTTTGCAATCAGCCGCAGGAACTCGTTCGGTACCGATGGACGAGTTGTGGACCGGACCAGGCCGCACCGTTGCCGAGCCTCACGAACTGCTGGTCGCCATTGAGCTTCCTGCGCTGGCCCCCGGCACCAGCTCTTGCTACGTGCGTCTCGAATATCGTCGTCAGATGGAAATCGCCATCGTTGGCGCCGGCGCGCAAGTCACCATCGTCGACGGTGTCATTACCGACGCCAAAGTTGCTATGACTGCGGTGTCGGCCACCATCCGTCGCATCGCCGCTGCCGAGCAAGCCCTCATCGGAACGTCTGGTGACCGGGTCGCCGCAGATGCCGCAGGCGCGGCGGTAAGCGAAGCGTGCGCGCCTATTAGCGACGTGCGTGGCTCGGCTGATTATCGCCGAGCCATGGTGGGCGTCATCGCCCGCCGGGCCATTCAGGCTGCCGTTACCCGTGCCACCGGTGGCACCGTCCCCATCCCCGCGAGCCCGGCGCTTCACGGCGCGAGCTGAGGAATCACACCATGAAGAACGAAACATCACTCACCGTTAACGGCATGACCTACCCGGTCGCTCTCGACTCCCACGCCACGCTGCTGCGAGCCGTGCGAGACGACATCGGGCTTACCGGCACCAAGGAAGGTTGCGATGATTCCGAATGCGGCGCCTGCATGATGCTGATCGATGGCAAGCCCGTGAATTCGTGCTCCTATCTGGCCATGCAAGCCGTCGGCCGTTCACTTACTACGGTTGAGGGATTGTCATCGGGGGAGGACCTCACGCCCCTGCAGCAAGCCTTCCTCACAGCGGGTGGCGTGCAATGCGGATTCTGCACCCCCGGCATGCTGATCTCGGCCACGGCATTGCTGGCCGGCAACCCGCATCCGACCGAAGAAGAGGTCCGCATCGGACTATCGGGCAACCTTTGCCGCTGCACCGGCTACGACGGCATCGTGAAAGCGGTCCTCCAGGTTTCTTCTAAATAGCCAGGCGATTTGGAAGCGGTCGCATAGCCTGGAACGCCATGCGACAGAACCTGATCAAAGAGGGCGACGAACACCTGAAGTACGAGATTCGGGAGATTGTCGAAATCGCCAATCAGATCGTGCCGCTCGGCGTG
>JAYTKG010000314.1:0-3875 GCA_043730435.1 Acidimicrobiia bacterium
ATACTCCGCTGCGGCCTGCCTTGCGCGGCTTCGTCTAACCTACGGTCGAGGGTTTTGTCGACAAAGGGGTCGTATGTCCATCCTGCAACATGAGGTAGCACCGGCCGACTACGTGCGGTCTGACGGTCACGGCAAGGTGACAGGGTCGGGGCAGTACACCGCCGATCTCAGTTTCACCGGTCAGGCCGTGGCCAAGTTCCGCTATGCAGACCACAGTCACGCCCGCGTACTGCGTGTCGACGTGTCAAAGGCCCGAGCGCTGCCCGGCGTCTATGCCGTCATCACCCACGACGACGTCCCTGAGGTGAAGTACGGCGGCATGGTGCAGGATCGCTACCTGTTCGCCAAGGACATCGTGCGTTTCGAAGGTGAGATCATCGCCGCTGTCGCCGCCATAAACGACGAGATCGCCAAGGTTGCCGTGTCGCTCATCGAGGTTGACTACGAGCCGCTCCCGGCCATCAGTGACTTCGTGGCCTCGATGGACCCGGGCTCCGCTCTCATCCACGAAGACTGGGAGAGCGACGGTCGAGCCGACGAACTCGGTAGCAACCGCAACACGCTTGGCTACTCCACCATCGTGAAGGGTGATGCTGACGCCGCGATGGCGAAGGCCGATCACATCGTCACCGGCCAATACACCACCGACCCGGTACAGGGTGTGCCTATCGAGCCGAGGGCCGTCATCGCACAGTGGCAGGGCAACAAGGTCACCGTCTGGACCTCAACGCAGGTGCCCTACGCGGCTCGCGCCGGTGTGGCCACCACGCTGCAGATTCCTCAGTCTGATGTTCGCGTCGTGGTGCCGTTGCTGGGCGGAGGCTTCGGCGCCAAGTGTGACTTCCATTTCGAAGGCCACATCGCCGCCTTGGCCCGTGCCGCCAAGCGCCCGGTCAAGCTGGTGTTCACCCGACACGAAGAATTCTTCGCCATCGGCCATCGTCGTGAGGGAATGCTGATCGAACTGGAAACGGGTGTGATGAACGACGGCACACTCGTGGCCCGTCGCGCCCGTCTCGTGCTCGACAAGGGCGCCTACTGCGGTGAGGGTGGCTTCTTTGCCCAGATGGCCGCCATGCACGCGTGCGGGCCCTATGTGCTTGAGACCGTGAACGTGCACTCGTTCCTGAACTACTCGAACAACCAGCCGTCCTCATCCATTCGGGCACCAACGGCGCCGCAGGTGTGCTGGGCGCTGGAGCAGCACATGGATGCTGTGGCGAAGACCATTGGTATGGATCCGGTTGCGCTGCGCATGAAGACCCTCATCGAGGAAGGCGCCGAAGGCCCGACCCGCCAGGTGTTCGACTTCATCGGCATGAAGGACAGCCTGACCAAAGCCGTCGAGATGATCGGTTACGGCCAGGCCCTTCCCGATGATGAGGCCATCGGCATCGCGTGCGGCTGGTGGCCGTGTTTCGCAGTTGAGTCGGGCGCGTACTTCAAGCTCAATCACGACGGCACCGGCACCATCGTGACCGGTGCGCAAGAGAACGGCACTGGTTCGGTCATGGCCATGCCGAAGTTCGTGGCTGAAGAACTGGGCATGGACCCGAAAGACATTTCTATTCTCTACCAGGACACCGACGCCGCCCCATGGGACATGGGTTCCAGCGGTTCTCAAACCACGTTCAACAGCGTGCGGGCCGTTCTGGCCGCAGCGGGCGAGGTTCGTGAGCAGCTGCTCGATGCTGCCGCCGAAGCACTCGAAGCGGCTCGTGAAGATCTTGAACTCGTCGGTGGTTCGGTAAGTGTAAAAGGCACGCCGTCGAAGGCGGTCACCATCGCCGAGTTGGCGGCGGCCGGCACGTTCCACGGAAAGGGTTCCGGCCCGCTTCCCGAGTCACCTGCGGTGCAGGCCGAAGGTTGCGTAGGTCGGTTGGGCCTGGAGTCGTTCCTGGCTCCGCAAGTGTTCACCCACGCCGTGCGCGTGAAGGTCGATCGTGACACTGGCGTGGTTCGCATCGTGCAGGTCGCCGCAGCGCACGACTCGGGCGCCGTGCTCAACCCCATTGGCGCCAACGGCCAGGTCTACGGTGGCGTCGTGATGGGCATCGGCCAAGCGCTGTCCGAAGGCACCATCCTCGACAAGGACGGCAAGCAGCGCAACCCCGGCCTGCTCGACTACAAGCTCGTGACCTGCTCGGATGCTCCACCCATCGACATCGCGTGGGTGGGCCGCTTCACGCCCGATGCCGGGCCCCGTGGCTCGAAAGGCATCGGTGAACCACCAAGCGTTCCGACGGCTGGAGCGATTGCGAATGCGATCGCCAACGTGATCGGTTCGCCGGTTTGCTCGCTGCCCATGACGCCCGAGCGTGTGTGGGAAACCATCCAGGCCGGTGCGAAGTGACCGCTACGTTTGTCGCTCCCACCACACTCGCCGATGTGTTGGCCGCCATGGCCGCTGGCGCCCGGCCGGTCGCGGGTGGCACCGACCTTGTGGTCGGTGCCCGCCAAGGCAAGAAACCGCTGCCGCAATCATTGGTCGCCATTCATCAACTCGATGAGTTGCGAGCCATCACGCTCACCACCACTGGCGTGCGGATCGGCGCGCTGGTGTCGCACGAGCAAATCATTGCGGATGCAACTATCCGAGCCACCTACCCTGCGCTGGCCGACGCCTCAGCCATAGTTGGCTCGCACGCCACCCGCGCCCACGGCACGCTCGGCGGCAACGTCATGACCGCTTCCCCCGCCATGGACACTGGCTCACCGCTGCTTTGCTTTGGAGCCACCGCCATCCTGCAGTCGGCATCGGGTACTCGCTCGGTACCGATGGACGAGTTGTGGACTGGCCCGGGCCGCACCGTTGCTGAGCCTCATGAGCTGCTGGTGGCCATCGACCTTCCTGCGCTAGCCCCCGGCACCAGCTCTTGCTACGTACGTCTTGAGTATCGCCGTCAGATGGAAATCGCCATCGTTGGTGCCGGAGCTCAGGTCACCATCGTCGACGGTGTCATCACCGATGCCCGAGTTGCCATGACCGCAGTGTCGGCCACCATTCGGCGCATTGCCGCCGCCGAGCAGGCCCTCATTGGTACGTCAGGTGATCGGGCTGCCGCCGACACAGCCGGTTCAGCGGTTAGCCAGGCTTGTGCGCCCATCAGCGACGTACGTGGCTCCGCCGATTATCGCCGAGCCATGGTCGGCGTCATTGCCCGTCGCGCCATCCAGGCAGCCGTTACCCGTGCCACCGGTGGCACCGTCCCCATCCCCGCGAGCCCGGCGCTTCACGGCGCGAGCTGAGGAACCAGATCATGAAGAACGAAACATCACTCACCGTAAACGGCATGACCTACCCGGTCGCCATCGACTCCCACGCCACGCTTCTGCGCGCCGTGCGCGATGACATTGGCCTCACCGGCACCAAGGAAGGCTGCGACGATTCCGAGTGCGGCGCATGCATGATGCTGATCGACGGCAAGCCCGTGAACTCGTGCTCGTACCTGGCCATGCAGGCCGTCGGCCGCTCGCTCACGACGGTTGAAGGTTTGTCGTCGGGCGAGGACCTCACGCCGCTGCAACAGGCCTTCCTCACCGCAGGCGGCGTGCAGTGCGGCTTCTGCACGCCCGGCATGTTGATCTCGGCCACTGCCCTGCTCGCTTCCAACCCGCACCCGACTGAAGAAGAAGTCCGCATTGGGTTGTCGGGCAACCTCTGCCGCTGCACCGGGTATGACGGCATCGTCAAAGCAGTCCTCCAAGTCGCCGCTGGCTAAGCCGTCTGCGCGTTAATAACTCGGTGATTTAGGAGCGGTCGCATAGCCTGGAAGGCCATGCGACAGAACCTGATCAAAGAGGGCGACGAACACCTGAAGTACGAGATTCGGGAGATTGTCGAAATCGCCAATCAGATCGTGCCGCTCGGCGTG
>JAYTKG010000315.1:0-5817 GCA_043730435.1 Acidimicrobiia bacterium
TCGCCGGAACCAACGTTTCCTACAAGCTCACGGCCACCAACAGCGGACCGAGCGATGCATCCAACTTCACGATCACCGCTGCCATCCCGGCAGGCACGACGTTCGTTTCGGCCACGCTGGCGACGAACAGCCTTCGCACGCTTTCGGCTGATGCCGATTCGTATCTGACAACGTTTGCCGCCTCGCCATGGACGTGTGGACAGGTCGGGTCGAACGTGACCTGCACCTACGGCCTGCTGCCGGTTGGGGCTACTGCCTCGGTCCGAGTGGTGTTCGCCATTGCATCATCCACCACCGGGACGATGAACTTCTCGGCGACCATCACCGGCCCGACCGGTGAGACGAACGCGGCTAACAACGATGCGGTCAACACCACACCGTTGCTGACTCAGTCGAACGTGATCGTTGGCACGACGCCACCGTCATCGATCACCCCCGGCCAGAACGCGACGTTCGTCATCAACACCCTGGCCTCCGGCCCGTCCGACGTTGGCACCATCACGGTGACAGTTCCCTTGCCTGCCGGCGTTGCTTATGTCGGCGCCACGGGTACCGGATGGTCCTGCAGCCTTGCAGGCTCGGTCGTTACCTGTGTCCGTACCGGTTTGGCGGCCACCGCCTCGGCCAGCATCGAGCTGGTCGTTCGCCCCGACGGCACCGGAGCGATTTCGATCGAGCCTTCGGTCCTGGCGGCAACGCTTGACGGCACGGTGGCCCCCCCGCTCGTCGCCGGGGCAGGTGCCGGTGCGATCTCCGGTGTCGGTCGCTACATACCGCTTGCACCGCAGCGCATCCTTGACACCCGCGACGGCAATGGTGCGCCGCAGGGCAAGTTGACCGGTGGTGCGACCATCGACCTGCAGGTCACTGGTCGAGCCGGCGTGCCGACCTCTGGTGTCAGCGCAGTGGTCTTCAACCTCACCGGCACCGGTGCCACCGGCAGCGGCTTCGTCACCGCCTGGCCTGCGGGTGGGGCAAAGCCGAATGCGTCGAGTCTCAACCTCGAGACCGGCTCCACTGTTGCCAACCTGGTGACCGTGTCCGTTGGTGCTGGCGGCAAGGTTTCGTTGTTCACCTTTGGCGGCACCCACCTGGTTGCCGACATCGCCGGCTACTACGAACCGGTTGACGGCTCGACCACCAACGGTCGTTTCATTCCGGTGAATCCCGCACGAGTGCTCGATACCCGCAACGCCATCGGCATTCCCACCGCAACCAAGGTTGGGGCTGGCAAGACCATCACGGTGCAGCTCACCGGCAAGGGCGGCATCCCCGTCTCCGGTGTGTCCGCCGTGGTTGCCAACCTGACCGCTACCGGTGCCGATCAGCCTGGCTTCGTTACGGCCTGGCCAAGTGGTGTGGTGCCTACCGCTAGCAACGTGAACCTGGACGCTGTTGGCCAGACCCGACCCAACCAGATCATTCTGCCGGTCAGCTCAACGGGCACGATCAACCTGTTCACCTACGCCGGAACGCACCTGATTGTCGATGTCGCTGGATACTTCACCGACAACACGGCACCGGCCAGTACCTCTGGCTTGTTCGTCTCGCTTAGCCCGCAACGCATCCTGGATACCCGCAACAACGTGGGTACCACCTCGGGCAAACCGGTCTCAGACGCCATGCTCCAGGTGAACGTTGCCGGCCTTGCCAATATCCCCACGGCGGGAGCGTCGGCACTGGTTGCCAACCTCACCGCCACCGATGCCACAACACCCGGCTTCGTCACGGCCTGGCCGGCTGGCGGGGTGCCGAACGTGAGCAACCTCAACCTTGATCGGGTTGGTCAGACCAGCCCGAACCAGATCACGTTGCCGCTCTCGGGCACGGGAACCATGAACCTGTTCACCAAGGGAGGTACGCACCTCATCATCGACATCGAGGGTTACTACATCTCCTGAGAAGAACCATTCACACCCGGCGTGGGAGGCCTTCCCACGCCGGGCAAGAGTTTTCTTGCCGGCCACACGGTGACGCGGCGATGGGAGCGCAGGTTCAGGCCGGGTAGATGGTGACTTCGCTGGCTTTCACCGAGGCCCAAAGCTGGTCGCCCGGTTGCAGGGCGAGGGCGTCAAGCGCCGCCAGAGTCACCTCAGCGATGAGGGGAATGGCACCGTCGAGGCTCACGCGGTGGCTGCGGGGGTCGATAGCGGTCACGGTGGTGGCCCAGACGTTGCGTGGGCTGCCGTCGGGCGCGGCGCGGTACAGCGCTACTGAGCGTGGCTGGATGAGCACAAACGCAGCACCGCTCACGTCGTCGCCGGTTTGTACGGTGGCGCCCGAGGGCGTCGTCAACACGCCGGCTGAGGCCGTACCTTTCACCAAGTTCACGCCCACAAGGTCGGCGACGTAGCGGGACTTTGGTCGGGCCGTGACGTCGGTCAGCGTGCCTTGCTGCACCACCTTTCCGTCCTGAAGGACAACGACTCGATCCGCGAGGGAGTACGCATCCAGCGGGTCGTGGGTAACCAGGATCCGTACGCCGTCAAAGGTGCGAAGGTGGTGTTGCAGTTCGCGCCGAACCTCTGATCTGGTCCCGGCATCGAGGGCGGCGAGGGGTTCATCCAACAACAGCAGCCGAGGCTCGGTGGCCATGGCTCGTGCGAGGGCAATCCGTTGCGCTTGCCCACCCGACAGCGCCGACGGCAGATGGCCCGCGTGGTCGGTCAGGCCGACGCGTTCGATCCACGCCGCCGCCTGCAAACGCGCTTGGCGACTGGACATGCCGCGGGCGCGCAGGCCGAACGCGACGTTCACCAGCGCAGTCATGGAAGGGAACAGCAGATAGTTCTGGAAGACGAATCCGATAGACCGATGCTCGGGTCGGACGAACACATCCGCAGACGGCCGGTCGAGATCGACATCATCAAGCTGGACGTGACCGTCGTCGAGGGGCAGGAGCCCGGCGAGACAACGCAGGATCGTGCTCTTGCCCGCACCGTTCGGCCCAAGGATGGCGATCACTTCGCCCGCATCCGCGGTCAGCGCGACATCCACTTCCAGCGAGCCGCGTGAGCACACGACTCGGGCATCGAGACTCATAACGCGGGAGTCGATCGGCTATTCAGGTAGCGGTCTCGGAGCGCCACGAGTACGCCGAACGAGACGGCAACCAGCACGAGGGAGAGCACAAGGGCTTCCTCGGGGTTGGTCTCTGCGGCCAGATAAATGGCGAGCGGCATGGTCTGGGTGCGTCCGGGAAAGTTGCCGGCGAACGTGATTGTGGCACCGAATTCTCCGAGGGCGCGCGCCCACGCCAACACGCCGCCAGCGATGAGACCTGGTTTGATGGCGGGCAGGGTGACCCGTCGAAACAGATACCAGCGTGACGCGCCCAGCGTGCGAGCGGCGTCCTCGTACTGAAGGTCCTGTTGGCGGAACGCGGCCTCCACGGTGAGGATGAGAAAGGGCATGGCGACAAACGTTTGCGCCACCACTACCCCGGCCGTCGTGAACGGGAGGGTGATGCCGAACCAGCGGTCAAGGTACTGGCCCAGAATGCCCCGACGACCGAGGGCGTAGAACAGCGCAATGCCGGCGACGACCGGTGGGAGCACCATCGAAAGCGTGCACAGCGCCCGGACGATCCCGCGTCCGGGGAATTGGACCCGGGCGAGTAACCAGGCGATCGGGACGCCGAAAAACATGGCAAGTACGGTGGCCCATAAGGAACAGATCAGCGACAGCCGAAGTGCTTTCCGTGACCCTGCGGCGGAGAGGACGTGCCACGCACTTGACCACGGCACCTTCCACAGCAAGCCAATGAATGCGAGGGCGAAGAAAGCAATGCCCACCGCCGCAATGACTACCGCCGGCCACGGTGGCCGTTGCGTGATCGGCCGACGCCGCCGATTTTGGCGCGACATCGTCGGCCCCGTCATGGCTGGCCCCGTCATGGCTGGCCGAAACCCGACGTTGCCAGAATTGCCTGGCCGTCGGGGCTGGTGAGAAAGGCAATAAACGCAGCATCAATGTCTTGATGGGTGGAGGTCTTGATGCTTGCGATCGGGTACTTCGCAACGACGTTGACTGCGGCCGGAATATCCACGCCGGATGCCTTGTTTCCCGCCGCCTTCACGTCCGTTACGTACACAATGCCGGCATCGGCCTCACCGGTTGTCACCTTGGTGACGACCCCCTTGACGTTCTGCTCGAGACTGACCGGCGTAACGGTGACCTTGGCGGCGTCAAGGCTTTGCTTGGCGTACTTGCCACAGGGAACCGTTGGGTCACACAGCACGACCTTGAGGTTCGGGTTGGCGAGGTCGGTCGGTGCTTTGATGCCCTTCGGGTTGTTGGCCGGCACGATGATGGACAGCAGGTTGGTGGCAAAGATCACCGGAGTCGATGCCGTCAGAGTGGCGGTTGTGAGCTTGTTCATGTTGGCGGTATCGGCCGACGCGAAAACATCGGCCGGCGCACCCTGCGTGATCTGGGTAACCAGCGCTGAAGAAGCGTCGAAACTGAACACCACTCTCGCCTCGGGATGCACCTTCGTGAATGCCGTCCCGACCGCCCTGAACGTCGCCGTAAGCGATGATGCTGCGAACACCGTGATCTCGCCCTTCAGAATCGGCGCCGTCGTTGTAACGGCCGACTCGGCGGTGGAGCTCCCGCAGGCTGTCAGCACAGCCGACGCCGCAACGCTGGCAACGAGGCGATAAGTGGAGAAGCTCACCGGCGCAAGATTAGCCGGAGGCTCGATGAACTCATCAGATCACGAAACCGCACGTTTGAGCCAAAGACCACGGTCTCTCCGGACCGCGAGCTTTGGGATCTCCCTGCCCTGCCTCGCTATGGTTGGAACGCTCTAATCCTCGTGCGTCGCGCTGGCGCGGAAGTGGTGACGTCATGATCGACAAGTCTTCGGTGCTCACGAACCTGGCGAGTGCACCCATTTCTTGGGGCATCTGCGAGGTCCCCGATTGGGGTGTGCAGATCCCGGCCGAGCGCGTGCTGGCCGAGATGGCCGACGTCGGCTTGGTCGCCACCGAACTCGGCGCGGCGGGTTATCTTGGCACCACTCCCGAGCAGGTGCTCGAGATGACCTCGGCGCACGGACTTCAGGTCATCGGCGGCTTCGTACCGCTCGTGCTGCACACGCAGGAAGCTCGGGTGCAGATGATCGAGCAGGCCCGCGAAGCAGCCTTCGTCCTGTCGGGTGTCGGTGCCGAAATGTTCGTCACTGCGGTGGTCGTTGATGCGGCGTGGTCGCCCCGTGTCGCCTTGAGCGACGAGCAGTGGGAGAACATGTTTGCGGGCTTCGCCATTGTTGATGAGATCTGCGACGAGTTCGGCCTTACCCAGGTGCTCCACCCGCACGTCAACACGTTGGTAGAAACGGCTGATGACGTCGATCGTGTGCTCGCTGGCAGCGACGTGCTGTGGTGCCTCGATACCGGTCACCTTGCCATCGGTGGCACCGATCCGGTGAACTTCGCTATCGAGAACTTTGACCGCATCGCCCACGTGCACCTGAAAGACGTGAAGGCGTCGCTGGTTGACCCGCTCAACAACAAGGAATTGTCGCTCTACAACGCCACGCAACAGGGCATCTTCCCGGCGGCCGGTGCGGGCATGATTCCGATGGGCGAGATCATCGACGTCATGGTCGAGGGCGGATACGACGGCTGGTACGTGCTCGAGCAGGACATGGCGCTCGCCGGACCGTTGCCTGCCATCGGTGAAGGACCAATAGTGGGTATGCGGGAGAGCATCGCGTTCATCAAGCACCACATCGGCGTCTGACATGAGCGACCTGGAGGTGCTCACCACCGGTCGCATCAGCGTCGATCTTTACTCCGAGGAGCTTGGCCT
>JAYTKG010000316.1:0-3565 GCA_043730435.1 Acidimicrobiia bacterium
TTTTCCGGCCAACATTCAGGAGTAAGACATGCCCCCGCAGAACGTGAACCCCAAGACGATGCCGTTCGAGAAGTACGTGCCCATCAAGCCGCTCGTGCTCACCGATCGCACGTGGGTGAACAAGACCATCACCAAGGCTCCCCTGTGGTGCTCGGTCGATCTTCGGGACGGCAATCAGGCCCTTATTGACCCCATGGACCCCGAACGCAAGCGTCGCATGTTCGACACCGTGGTGAAGATGGGCTTCAAGGAAATCGAGGTCGGCTTCCCGTCGGCCAGCCAGCCCGACTTCGATTTCGTGCGCCTGCTGATCGAAGAGGACTTGATCCCGGACGATGTGTGGATTCAGGTGCTGGTGCAGTGTCGCCAGGAACTGATCGAGCGCACGTATGAATGTCTGCAGGGCGTACCCCGGGCCATCGTGCACTTCTACAACTCCACATCGGAGCTGCAGCGGCGGGTGGTGTTCCGTCAGGACAAAGCCGGCATCACCGAAATCGCCACCACTGCGGCCCGCATGTGCAAGGACCTGGAGCCGACACTGGTTGGCAGCGACATTCGCTACGAGTACTCCCCCGAGAGCTTTACGGGAACCGAGATCGAGTACGCGGTCGAGATCTGCGAAGCGGTCATGGACGTCATCCAACCAACGGTCGATAAGCCACTCATCCTGAATTTGCCGGCCACCGTCGAGATGTACCAGCCATGGGTGTACGGCGACGTCATCGAGTGGTTCGGTCGCACCATCAAAAATCGCGAAACCGTTCAAATTTCGCTGCACCCGCACAACGACCGAGGCCAGGGCGTTGCCGCCGCCGAAGCCGGCATGTTGGCTGGCGCGGATCGCGTGGAGGGCACGCTGTTCGGTAACGGCGAGCGCACCGGAAACCTCGACGTGGTGAACGTGGCGCTGAACCTGATGGCACTGGGCGTAGACCCTGAGCTCGACATCAGTGACATCGACGCGCTGCGGCGGGTGGCCGAGTACTGCAATCGACTGCCTGTGCACCCTCGTCATGCCTATGCCGGTGACCTGGTGTACACGTCGTTCAGTGGCAGCCACCAGGATGCCATCAAGAAGGGCCTCGACGCCCTTGGCTCGAACTACACCACGTGGGAGGTGCCGTACCTGCCGATAGATCCGAAGCATGTCGGTCGTTCCTACGAGGCGGTGATTCGGGTGAACAGTCAGTCCGGCAAGGGTGGTGTGGCGTTCGTGATGAAGACCGAGCACGGCTTCGACCTGCCCCGTCGTCTGCAGATCGAGTTCTCCAAGACCATCCAGCACATCACCGAGGATTCGGGCACCGAGATCAGTCCCGTCATGATGTGGGACGCCTTCCAGACCGAGTACCTGCCCGAAGCGCCGCGCTACTTCCTCAACACGCACGAACTGCACACTCGGGACGAAGTCACGTCGGTCACTGCACAACTGTTGGTGGACGGATCACCAACCACGGTGACGGGCACCGGCAACGGACCCATCGCCGCGTTCGTAGACGCGGTCAAAGAAGGCCTTGGCGTGAAGGTCGACGTGATCGACTACGCCGAACACGCCACCGGTCAGGGATCAGACGCAACCGCAGTCGCCTATGTAGAAACCCTGCGAGAAGACGGCAGCACTCGATGGGGCGTAGGCATGCACCACAACATCATCACGGCATCCTTCCGCGCCATCCTCCGCGCCGTCGAGCGTGCGTAACAAGTGTCACTTCGGAACCGATAGGATGGGACGCTTATGAGCGAACGGCCATCTACTTACACAGTCCAGTCCGGCGACACCCTTTCGGGGATTGCTGCCACCTTCTACGGTGACGAGAATCTTTACCAGTTCATCGCTGATGCCAACGGCATTCCCGATGCCAACATGATCGATGTCGGCCAGGAACTCACTCTGCCGCTCACCGACGAAGAAGCTGCCGAGGCCGAAGCCAACTCTGAGGCCGCTCAGCACGCCGAGGTGGCCGCTGCTTCTGCGAAGGCCGACGCGGATGCCAAGGCCGCAGCTGATGCTCAGGCCACGGCTGCTGCCGCAGCGGCACAGGCTGAAGTCGATGCAAAGGCCGCCGCCGACAAGGCAGCCGCCGATGCGGCCGCCACCCAGGCCGAAATCGACAAGCGCGTGACCGACGAGGTCGATGCCGAGAAGTACCGCATGAAGGCCGCGGCCGAAGAAGCCGATCTCCAGAAGCGCATCGATGAGGCCGGAGCTGAGAAATACCGCATGGAGCAGGCCGCCAAGGAAGCCGACGTCGAGCGCCGCATCCTCGAAGCCGAAGCCGACAAAGAAGGCGGCCACCTTCGGTAAGCGCCAGTACTAAGCCGCAGGGTGCGGGCCCTGCGGCCACCTGATGCCGCCGACGGCGCCCGAACCATGACGGCCTGTCCGCGCTGCGGTGCGCTCTCCCGGTGCGTGCCAGAGCAACCGATCATTATCTGTTCCGCTCCTTTGCGACTTTTCGACACGCCGCACAGAACGGCAAAAGTCGCAAAGAAGCGGAACAAGTCACCAACACCGACGCCCGGTCGCATCGTTATACCGCGGCAAGTCACGGGCGATCATGAACTGGGCCGCTACCATTCCACCTATGAAGATCGTCGTCGATTTCGATGTTTGCGCGTCCACCGGAGCTTGTACCCAGGAGGCGCCCGAGGTGTTCGAGGTCCGTTCTGACGGTTACCTCTACGTGTTGCAGGAGGAGCCGGGCGAAGAGCTCCGGGCCAAGGTGGAGAGTGCAGCCGAATTGTGCCCCACCGGCGCCATCAGCATCCTCGACTAACTCACCGTTTCAAGGACGCAGTCGGTCGCACCGTGTGCGTCCAGTGTTCCGCGGTCTGGTTCAGCCAGAACGTAGCGAACAGCAGGATCTCGGCCGCTTCCAGCAGGAGCACGTGGTAGCTCCAGCTTCGGAGGAAGAGCAACACGATCACGCCAACAGCGATCATGGCCGCCGCGATGATGCCGTATATCCGTCGATACTTTCGTTTGGCGGTTTGCCCACGTAGCTCCCGCCAGTTGATGGCGCTTGATGCGGCCAGGAAGACGAACATCAACAGGGCCCCGAAGCCGTGGGCTCCTGTGCCAAAGCTGTCCCAGAACACGAACAGGATCAGGGCGACGACCAACACCGCAAGCACCGTCCAGAGGCCAGCCTTGATCCGCTCGGCGCTGCGTCGCATCGTTTTCATCATGTTCTTGTCCACGGCACCAGCCACCACGAAGGCAATGAGAAGTCCGGCGAAACCGGCGATGAGCAGCGCCTCGACGTTGTTGCGATAGCTGGCGGTAACCCAGTCGCTCGGCAGAGCTAACCGGGTGGACGCGGCGCACGTCGAGCGTTCTTCCGAGGTCGGCACAACCGCCACGATGGGGGCGAGCATCCCTGCGAGGTTGAGACAGAGGTCCTCGGCGCGAGTGCTGCCTTTGATGACGATGAGACACACGCCGATCGCCATCAGGCCACCAACAAAGATCGCCTGCACCGGCGTGTAGTAGTACGCGCTGATGGACGTCTGGAGGCACTTTGCTTTGACCGCCTCGATGATGACCGAGCTGGCAAGCAAC
>JAYTKG010000317.1:0-16027 GCA_043730435.1 Acidimicrobiia bacterium
TTGCAGGGCAGGGGCCGTCTTCGGCTTGGAAGCGTGGTGAGCCGATGTCTCGGGCGCTGCCGACACGAAACACGGTGCCGTTGGCTGACAACGTGAAGGTGCCGTTGCCTACAAACGAACCAACGTTGACGACCTCGGCGTCGGTGTCGGTCGGCGGCATGACGTTGGGTAGCTGGCCGAGGCCAGCTGGCGGCGAGCAGCGGGTATGAAGTTCGGAGCCACGCACGCTGGGGAACGGGTTGACCGGGGTACCGTCGGGCCGGTGAATCTCGAAGTGGACGTGCGTGGTCGACTCGGCATCACCGCTGTCTCCCATGTAACCAATGAGCTGACCGGCGGTCACCAGGCTGCCCTCGTTGACGCCGGGAGCGAAGCGGAACGCCGCGGGGTTGCTGGCATCGTCGGTTCCGGGAGCGTCGTTGTTCATGTGGTAGTAGCGATAGTCCCACCCGTCGTTGTCGGTGATGACCAAGCCCCAACCCGCAGTGACGTGATTCTGCACGACATGGGTGATGCGGCCGTTGGTGACCGCCACGAGGGGCTGCAGTTTCGAGCCGATGATGTCGACGCCGATGTGGAAGTGGGTAGCAATGTCGGCCCGGTAGTCACCCCAACCGTCGGAGTAGTTCACGGGCCCGAGCGTCGGGAAGATCATGGCGCGCACTGGCCAGCCGCCGGGGGGAACGGCGGCTAGTGACACTGGGACCGGCGCAGCCGGATCGACAGGTTTCAGAGGAGCGGTGGATGTGGTCGTTGCGATCGTGGTGGTGGTCGATGTGCTCGTGCTCGTCGTCGCCGTGGGCACAGGAGGCTGTCCGCCGGCGACAGTCGTCATGGTCGACATGATCGTGTTGGTCGACGACGGGCCGGCCAGTGTCGTGCTGCTGGCCCCGGCTGTACTCGATGAGGCCGGAACCATCGTGGTGGACGGGCTGATTGCAAGTGTCGACGAAGTGGTCGTGGTGTCGCCGACCCCGTCGGAGTTCGTCGTTGCCGTCGTGGGGTCCGTCGTTGACGTGGTGTCCGCTGCGGCTGACGGGGCAGATGTCGTCGGACCGACCGTGGTCGACGGCAGGGCCGGGGGACCGAGCGGGGTGACCGTGGTAGCCGGGGTGGTCTCGGCGGTCGCGGGCGTAGGGGTGGGGGCGTCAGCCGCCATGGCCGGGGCTGCGGCCATGAAGGCCGTGGCCGCGAAGGAAGAGAGAGAAAGGAGCAACCGCCTAGACATCGCAGCCATGATCCACGCTGGGCAGGTGCCGGGGCGCGAGTCGGCGCACTTTGCCCGCAACTGTTCATTTCTCGTTAAGAGAACGGTTGCTAAGCGTTTGTATGCTCATCTTCGTCCGAAACGCCCAGTGCGTGAGCGACGTTTCGGTGAATTCCTCGGGAAGCCTTCGCGAGTTGAGGGACTCTGAAGAGTTGTCCAAACCAAGATGGAAACGGCGAATCACACGAAAGGCGGGATTGTGAACACTGCAGTCGTAGAGAAAAATCAGCCGCTCAGGGCGCCAAGCCTCGAACGGTGGCTGCGCGGTATTGCGATCATCGTGGCCACCAGTGTCGCCTATCACCGCTCGTTGTGGACGCTGGTACGCAACCTCGCACTCGATACCCCACTGGCGTACCTCGGCCTCATCCCCGTGATCGCCGCCGGGCTTGCCTACTCGGCGTTGCGTAACAACGAACCTGGTCCGCCCATCCACGATCGCCAGGTCGACTTCATCGTCGGTGTACCGCTGCTGCTCGTGGCGCTCTACATCAACCTCCTAATGCCCGCCCAGTTGTCCAGTCAGTACTGGATCTACCGCCTGGATATGGTGTCGCTCCCGCTGTTCGTCGCTGGCGCGTCGATGCTCCTCTACGGTTTGCGCCCAACCTGGCGAGCACGCTGGGCCGTGATCTTCTTGATGATGGCCTGGCCGTATCCGTACACGATTGCCCTGCTGCGGTGGTTGGAAGGATTCACGCAGCTCACCATTGCGACCATTGCGTTCGCTGTGCGTTTCATCCCCGTTGCAACACACGTTGCGACGGGTGACGGTTCCACGTTTGCGCTGACGCACGGTGTCGACACCTTCAAACTCAGCGTCGCCTCCTCCTGCTCTGGTGCGAACAGCCTCGTCGGATTTTTCCTGATCGGTGGCGCGCTCATCAGCGCCGTGCGTGGGCCCCGCCTACAGAAATTCCTGTGGATGTTCATCGGCGCTGCGCTCACCTGGGTGCTCAATGTCATCCGTATCATGATCATCTTCGCGGTCGGCCAGAAGTGGGGCCAGAAGATAGCGATCGACGCCTTTCACCCGGTGCTGGGCCTCATCCTTTTCAACCTCGGCATCGGCATATTGTGCTTCCTGCTTCCTCGCTTCGGCATGCGCATCGGTCGCGGCAAGGGGGAGGATGCGATTGGGCCACAGAAGACCGTCGTGCCCACCCGCAAATGGGTATTGGCCGTTCCTGTGGTTGCCTCTGCGATGCTGACGCTTGGCCTTGCCAACAGCGGGTTGTCGAAGTACGGGTTGATCGCCTCTGACTTGGGTATCCCTCGCCTTGATTCGTTTGCCAAGTCGCCGCCCAAGTTGCCCGATTGGAACGCCGCGGTCAAGGTCGACAGCTACGATTTTGCTCGCCGCTTTTTTGGTGACGATTCAACCTGGAACCGTTACAACATGTCTTCGTCTGGTGAAGGCAAGAGCGATCTTTGGGCGTCCACTCCGATTCTTGCTGATGTCATTACGGGCAGCAGTCTTACCCGCTTGGAAACTTGGGGTCTTGAGGCTTGTTACAACTTCCATGGCTACGAAGTGAAGGACCAGCAAACCGTTGATCTCGGCGGTGGCATCAAGGGCACCACCCTGCGCTTCCGCCCCAAGGGATTCACGGCGATGTACTCCACCGTGTTCTGGCATTGGCCGGTGCTTGAGAATGGCAAGATTCGGTACGAACGGGTGACGCTCATGTTGCGCGATGACGGCAACACCAAGGTGCACTTTCCCGACAGTGCGGTGGTCACGGGGATTGGTGACAAGATCAACGACCAGCTTTCACGAGGCAAGACTGGTGTCGGTGCTACCAACCAGCACGACAAGGAGTTCGAGAGCTACATGGTGGCGGTCGGGCGTCAGGTGGTGGCGAACCAGTCGGTGGCACCGAAGTCGGCCTGATCCTTGCGCCTGCTGACGGCGTATGCGGAATTGACGGCACGGTCGGAAACGACCGTGCCGTCGGCGTTTTGCCGGTCGCTCTTGAGGAGTAGTCCGAACGGCTCAGGTGATCGGGATGCCAACATGTACGGATCGACTCGCTTGGTTAACAGTTGTCTACGCCTCCGGGAACAAGCCCGCTAGAGGGTTCCTTAACAGGCGAGAAATTGAGAAGTTGTTGAGGCGCCGGTGCGGACCGGTTGCGGGTGTCTGATTCGGGCGCCAACACCTCAAACCAAAACGAAAGCGGAGACCTCCCTCATGAAACTCGCACGACTTGCCGCGGCTGCGGCAATCCCCGTCCTAACCATCCTCAGCTTCGCCGGCTCAGCGAGCGCTGTTGCGGCCATCACGATTACCCCTTCGGGCCCGATCCCGACAACAGGCGCAACGGTCACTGTCGACGCAACTGGCTTCCCGGCAAACGAGTCGCAGCTCAACATCTCACAGTGTGTTGCTCCGGCCCGTTACGCCGGTGCCTTCAACCCGCTCACTGATTGCGAAATCGGAACGAACCAGGACATGTTCGGTGGCACCGACGGTGCCGGTGTCGCTCAGGACACCTACCTCGTGAAGAGCGGCGTCGTGCTGCCGACGACATCAGGCGGCCAAGGTTTCCTGTGTGATTCAACCCACGCGTGCCAGTTGCGTGTGACTGTCGGTCCCTTCTCGTCGGTCGCAACCCAGGCCTTTCTTCCCCTGAGTTTCGCAGCTCCTACAGCGGTCACCACGACGACCACCGTCGTTGATCCGACTCCAGTTGTTCCGGAATCCCCCCTCCCGATCATGCTTCCGATCGGTGCCGCCGCTGTCCTCGGAGCTGGCTACATGATGCTCCGCAAGGGCCGTACCTCCAACCTCAACGCCTAATTCATCCGAATACATCGAAAGGAATCTCTCCACATGAAAACCAAACTCGTAGTACTCGCCCTTTCCGCCTCCGCTCTCGTCCTGAGCGCCGCTGGCTCAGCCTCGGCGGGAGTGAACTCGAACAACAAGATTGACAGCATCACCGCCGCTGGTTCTGACACCACGTTCTTCATGGACCAGAAGCTGTCGGATGCCTACGTCGGCTCGCCTGGCTGCTACGCCGACACCGGCAATACCAACGTCGGGCTGTGGGGGACCTGCCTCACGACGCCCCCGTCTGGCTCTCCTGCCGCCATAACAACGGAGAACTACGACCACGACACGGTCACGCAGCTTGACCCGCAGCGCTGGGGTTCGGGCAAGGGCCTGCGCGCACTGTGCTCGCAAGAGCTGACTGACCCGCTCAACACGCCCAAGCTGATTGCTGATGCCCGGTCGGTCGAGATCGCCCGTTCCTCGCGCCCGCCGGCCGCTACTGACTGCACGGGTCTGGTTGCGAAGGGTTACGCCAAGGACGGCATCGACATCGTTGAGTTCAAGGCCAGCACGACTGTTCCCGTCTCCTCGGCGAACAACAACTCCTTGGACCTCGGCAAGTACGATGCTCTTGGCGCCGTCACCACGAACACTGCAGCGAACGGGCTCGCCATCGCGCAAGGCATCTTCCGGGACTGCACCATCAAAACGTGGGGTCAGATCAACGGCAACCCTGCCGACACGACCCCCCTCATTGTGTGGGGCATTCAGACCAGCTCGGGCACCTACCAGGCGTTCGCGAACGCAATCGGTGCTGTGCTTCCCGCCTATCCCGGCGGTGCGAACCGTTGCGTTACTCCGGTCACTGGCGTGAACGCCATCAGCGGCCAGGCGGCCATCGCACTGCCCGTTGGTGCACTCACTGCTGATCGCGGAAACTCGGTGCAGGAGAATGACATGCGCCAGATCCCGGACTCGGAGAAGGGTGTTTCGATTTCATTCATGTCGAATGGCCCGTTCGCTTCACGTCCGCTGCTCAAGGCTGGAGCCAGCGCTGCCCGCGTCGGCCTCGTCGCCCCGTCGGTCACCACAATCGGCAACTCCAGCTACCCGTTTGCCCGGTTCCTGTACCAGGTGACTCGCCCCCTGACCCCGGTTGCCGGGCACGACGCCGCCAAGTTGGCGGCAACGGACTTCGTCAGCTGGGTCTGTGGAAACTCGACCGGCCACACCGCCGAGCTCAACACCAGCATCAGCAACGCCATCTTCACCGAGGGCTTCGTAGTGAACGCTGACTCCGCTGGCGGTTCGGATAAGTGCACCACGGTTAACACCTGATCCACCATCGCAGTTAGCACCATCGAATGAGGGAGGGGCGTGGGCTATTGCTCACGCCCCTTCCGCGCGCCCGGGACGAGCGTGCTTCTTGAACCGGGCGCTACTGGCGTTTCAGTGCTTCTTGACACTTTCCAAACATGACTCTTTGTGTTCACCTGGTGTTCAATTCGCCCACGCTTGTCAGTTAATCCGGTCTCGTACTCTGAAGTCCATGCTGGCGGCTGCTGAAGAGAATGTTCTCCTTAACGACGTACCACGTCGCCCCGTTGTCACCCGGCGGCTCGGTGACCGGATCTTCCGGTCACTTTCGCTCGGCAGCGGCCTTGTTTCGTTTCTCATCATCGGCGGCACGCTTGTCTTCCTGACGGCCTACTCCTGGCCGATCCTGCGGTCGCAAGGAACGGGCTTCCTTACCGGCACGGTCTGGTCACCATCGGCCAAAAAACCGGTCGCCGGAATCTTAGGTCTAGTGACCGGCACGGTGATGATTGCGCTTGTCGCTCTCACACTGGCATTTCCAGCGGCCTTCGCTTTGGCGATCTTCATTCACGAGTACGCGCCGCGGAGAGTTCGTAAACCAATGGTCTATGTGGTCGACCTTATGGCGGCCATGCCGAGTCTGATTTATGGCCTTTGGGGCTTCTTCGTGCTCCAAAAGCCGCTGCTCGGTGTCGGGCGATGGCTCGGTACGAATCTGTCGGCAATACCGATATTCAAGTCAAGCCAGGATTACACCCGTTCGATCTTCGTGGCCGGATTTGTGGTCGGCATCATGATCACGCCGATCTGTACGGCCGTTATGAGAGAGATCTTTTCTCAGGTGCCGAGTGAACACTGCGAGGCCGCCCTCGCCCTTGGCGGCACCCGATGGGGGATGGTACAGACTGCCATCTTGCCGTTTAGCAAATCCGGCATGGTAGGCGCTGCCCTTCTCGGGCTTGGCCGGGCTCTGGGAGAGACAATCGCTGTGAGCCTGCTCTTGACGTTGACGTTCAAACCGAAGCTGGGAATTCTCAGTTCTGGTGGCGGTTCGGTGGCGGCCACAATTGTGACCCAATTCGGACAAAACCCAATGAGTGACCGGGCGCTTGTCGGCGCAGGGCTCGGTCTGTTCCTGGTGACGCTTGCGGTGAACATGGGCGCTCAAACGATCGTGAAGCAGAGTAGGCAGCAATGACTTTGATCGACCCACTTCTTCAGAAGCAACAGGTGCCTCCCCAAGCAATCGACGAGCCCCAGCAGCTGAATGATTCGCCCCGTCCAATGCCGCGAGTTCGCACGGACGAGACGATCGAGCTTTTTGGATCGCTCGCAGCTGCTGGAGTGCTGGGCGGCATCCTCTGTTGGTTCCTCTCGTGGGGCGGACTGCTCGGCCCAGCCCTTGTCGTTGGCTTACTGTTCGTGGCGATTTTCTCGATCGTCGTGCGCGAGTCGTCGGGGCAGGAAGCGGCATCTGCTCGGATCGCGCACGTTCTGATCGTCGTCGTTTCCGTCTCAGCGGTAGCACCTGTCGTGGCCATGATTGGTTACGTGGTCGTGAAGGGGCTGCCGGCGTTGCGGCCTGGATTCTTCGTCCAGAACATGGCCAAGGTTGGTCCGCTCGACAAGGGCGGTGGAGCTTTCCACTCGATCATTGGAACCCTCGAGCAGGTCGGCATTGCCTCCGTGATATCAATCCCCATTGCGGTGATGTCAGCGGTCTATCTCAACGAAATGAAGGGACGACTTGCGGTCGTTGTCCGCTTCCTCGTGGACGCAATGAGCGGTGTGCCTTCGATCGTGGCGGGCCTCTTCATCTTTGCTTTCTGGGTGATCGGCCTACACAAAGGCCCTTCTGGCTTCGCTGCCAGCCTTGCCCTGGTCGTTTTGATGCTGCCAACCGTTACCCGTACCTCCGAGGAAGTGCTTCGCACTATTTCGGACAACTTACGCGAGGCGTCGCTGGCTCTTGGAGCACCGCAGTGGCGAACCGTCGTGGGGGTTGTGCTTCCCACGGCGAAGAGCGGCCTGTTAACGGCGACGCTGCTCGGTATAGCTCGTGCCATTGGAGAAACCGCACCTGTGGTGCTCACTGCTCTCACGGCATCAGGAACGAACAAAAACCCGTTTTCGGGACGTCAAAGCAGCCTGGTGACGTTTGTCTTCGACCTACTTAAACAACCGAACGAGGTGCAGCGTCAGCGAGCCGCCACCGGCTCACTCGTCTTGCTGATGCTCGTCGTCCTGCTCTTCACAATCGCTCGGCTCGCCGGAACGACGCGCCGAAAATAGTCCCTACGGAGTTCAACCAATGACCCTCACCGATCTGAGATTTCCGCCGCCCCAGGTGGAAACAGTGCAGGCTGCGCCAAAGCCTTCGTCGTCCACGCTCGACGCCCGCAATGTCAGTGCGTGGTTCGGCCAGCGAAAGGTTCTGGAGCAGGCCAGCCTCACCATGCATGGCAACAAAGTGACTGCGCTCATCGGGCCTTCGGGATGTGGCAAGTCGACATTTCTGAGAACCCTCAATCGAATGCATGAAAACATTCCAGGGGCTCAGTTCGGTGGCGAAATGCTTATCGACGGCCAGGACATCTATGACGGTTCGATTGGCCTGACCAACGTCCGCCTGATGATTGGCATGGTCTTTCAGAAGCCGAATCCGTTTCCCTCGATGAGCATTGCGGGAAACGTCCTGTCCGGCCTGAAACTGAGCGGCCGAAAGGCGGCCGACAAGGAGGCGCTGGTTGAAAGCAGCCTCCGGCGAGCCGGCCTTTGGGGCGAAGTGAAAGACCGTTTGAATGCCTCAGGTTCATCACTTTCTGGCGGCCAGCAGCAGCGTCTGTGTATTGCCAGGGCGCTTGCGATGGAGCCGAAGGTACTTCTCATGGATGAGCCCTGCTCGGCGCTCGACCCAATTTCTACTCGGGTCATTGAGAGCACCATTCTGGAGCTTGCTCCGACGATCACGATCGTCATCGTTACCCACAACATGCAGCAGGCACAGCGCGTTTCTGACAACTGCGCCTTCTTCCTCGTTGAGAAAATCGGGACGCCAGGGCGACTCGTGGAATCCGGACCAACTGGCCAGATCTTCGGAAGGCCTGTCGACCAGCGCACGGACGACTACGTGAACGGAAGATTTGGATGAACAATCGACGCAGACTTTTTCGCTTCTCAGCAGTGGCGTCGTTGATGGCCGTCTCGATTGCTCAGCCTGCTTTCGCCGATGGTCCCGCGATCGCCGGCACTGGTTCGTCATTCGTGCAGTTGGAAGTGAATCAATGGCGAGCTGACGTGAGCCAGCCACCGTACAACCTTAACGTCGAGTATCTTGCGCAAAACTCGGGTGTCGGTCGGACCGAATTCTCGGCGGGTCGGGTTGATTTCGGAATGTCGGACATTCCATATACGCAGGGTGACGGCATCAACCCGCCGGGTTTCAAGTACGCCTACGTGCCAGTTTCATCGGGCGGTATGGCCTTCATGTACAACCTTCAGGACGCGGCCGGTAGACGGATCACTTCGCTAAAATTGTCACCGGAAAATGCATGCAGGATCTTCTCGAAACAGATCACGAAATGGGACGACCCCCTCCTCAAGGCTGATAACCCAGGCTTCTCCGCGAGCTCCCTAAAGAAAGCCGACATAAAGGTTTGGCTGCGGAGCGGGGCGGCCGGTACCTCGTTCATTCTCGGACAGTACTGCCAAGTGATGGCACCGGCGGTTTGGCAGAAGCTTGTCGATGAGGTTGAGACTTGGTCAAGTGAGCCAGGCGGATGGCTTGGTAGGCCGAACCCGCCTGTTGGTCAGTGGCCCCTCGACGGGAACGTTCTGGTTGCTGGCGGTGGGTCGAACGAAACGGCCGATCTTGTACAGAGTGACGTCAATGGTCCCGGGTCGATCTGTCTCGTTGAGACCGGTTTCGCCAAAGTGCGTGGCTTTCCGGTTGCATCGGTCAAGAACGATGCGGGGGTTTGGATCCAGCCAACTGACGAAGCGGTTACTGCCGCCCTTAGTCACGCCGGAAGTGACCCCACCGGCACCCAGAAGCTGGTTTTTGACCCTGGCGACCCGGATGCGTACAACCCCTCGACGTACAGCTACGCGCTCGTTCGCATCGAGGCGGGCTATCCCGCAGACAAGGGAGCGGTGCTCGCGAAGTTTCTTAACTATTCGGCGACGTTGGGCCAGGAGAAGGCAAAGCTGCTTGGGTACGCCCCGCTGCCCCAAAACCTGATCGACCTAGCCCTTGACCTCAACGCCAAGATCCCAGGCGCCCCACCCCGGCCAACCTACACATTCCCGGCTGGAGGCGCCGCAGGCGATGGTGACCCCGGCGCAGGTAGTGGTGGCTCGACGGGTGGCTCCACCGGTGGTTCGACGGGTGGTTCGACGGGTGGCTCCACCGGTGGTTCGGCAGGCGGCTCGGCCGGTGGTGCTGCGGCAGGCGGCTCGACTGGTGGTGCTACGACAGACGGCTCGACCGGTGGTGCTACGGCAGACGGCTCGACCGGTGGTGCTACGGCAAGCGGCTCGACCGGTGGTGCGACGGCAAGCGGCGATCCGGCCGTTAGCGATGGGACAACCAGCGGCGACTCAAGCCAGACGACGGGGGCAACCGTGCTCGCTGCACCGGGAGTTTCGGCAGCCGGGAACAAAACAGGTAGCCCAACCACGATCAAGTCAGGCACAAATGCAGGGTCGGGATCCAAATCGGTAAGTGCGGGCGGTGTCCCGCCAGCGTTCCGGGAACAAAGCCCCGAGCGTCCGGCTGATAAGGATTCCGTGGTACCTCTCGGGTGGGTACTCGCTCTTGGTGCCGCAGGCTATGTACTCGCTCGTCGAAATAAGAGAAATGCTGTGCTATGAGTCCTACTCGAAACAGATGGGGGATTCTTTGCGACGCTGCCCGAACGCTTTCTGTCGGCTGCCTTGTGGCAGGTTTGGCAGTCGCATTCCTTGAGAACAGTGCCAAGGCTGCCAGCGCTCCTGTCGCTTTGCGAGTCACAGGATCCAATCTTTTGTTAGACCTTGCGTCGAAATGGCAACGAGAGCTTTCGTCCGGCGATGGCATGGTGCGTATCGACTACAACACATTGAATTCGGCGGCTGGACGTAAGGCACTGCTGGAAGGAAACACCGATATTGCGAGCAGCCCTCTGGACTTTGACTCCTCTGAACTCGCCGAAATAGAGGACCTCAAAGTCGCGGGGAAGAAACCATCATTCGTCATTGTACCGGTGGGCGCTTCTTCGCTACAGTTTGCGGAACTTCCACCGAACATAAGACTTGTTCCCTTTGATGCAACAGCAAATCTACCCGTGTCTGACATCCAACGATCGCCAAATGGTTACTCGGCTGGCCAAATTCTTTCGTGGACCTTGGCGGACCGTGCGAGCGCGCTCACCGCTGACTACATCGCGTCTCATGGTAACTATCAGCTCTTCGCCGTCCCGCCAGATTGGCCGTTCGATCAGGACTACCCCGGTAAACCGGGGGATGTAATCGCGAAGACGGCGTCAGACGAACTCGCCTCATTCGTTGATGTTGCTCATCGCACCGCTCCTTCGGCGGGCACCTTTATGATGCAGAGGGTACTCAAGGAGCGCTACCCGCTTGTTTGGGAAAAGTACTTTAGAAAATTCATCAACAAAGATCCCGCGGTGGATCCAAAGGCTGCGACGATTTCTGAAAGCGCCACCTTTCAAGGTCCATTCAACTATTTAGCGCCGGATCTTGACGGTATGATGGAACGATCTCTTACGGAGTGGAATGGCGGACCGCAAGGAAACACCGTCCGAGCACCAGTAGGCTTCTGGGTCGGCCTTCCTCCGTCAACCATAGAAAAATTCAAGGATCGTCCTCTTGAACTCCGGAAGCTTCCACTGACCGACGAGAACATTGGGAAGTATCGTTTGAAGGCCCTGACGATTGATGGTGTTGGGCCGACCCCTGAGAACGTTGTCAAAGCCGTTGAGACAAGCGATGGGTTGAGCACAACTGATGCGACATTGCCTAGCCTGAATGGGGGCTATCCGTTCTCCTACATCGCCAAGTTTATTGTGCGAACCGATGGGATGACCGTCACAAAGGCGAACGCGACAGCCCAACTCATTCGATATGTGGTCGGCAAGGGTCAGGAGCTGACAGTTCAGACCAACGATCCGGTGTTGCCACCATTCCATAAGTTGAAGGCGCTCAAGGGAGCCAACGAGATCATCAAGGCTGTGTGCCCGTCTGCGGCTCGGATCGTTTCGAAGGGATCGACCTCGGTCTACGGCGAGGAAGTTTCCTTCGATGAGTGCGGGCCGACACCACCTGCTGCTACGACGACTACGACAGTCGCTGCAACGACCACAACCACCACCGTGGCCGCAACGACGTCGAGTTCCAGGTCCACCACATCGACAACACAAGCGCAGGTGCTGAACAACAACACGAATCGCACCTCGGCTACCAACCCGAAGGTGACCACCACGAAGGCGACACCGGTTCCGACCACGCAAGTTGCAGCGCCCACGACGGTGGCTACAACCGTGCCGGCCGCAGTGACCGCCGCAACTACAAAGCCGAAGACCACAGCCGCCACCGAGCCTGAACCGGCTGGGCCGCTCGTCCAACCCGTCGATCGGCCCGGGCGGCGTCGTAGCTCGGCCCTGCCCCTCATCCTTAGTGCAATTGCATTCCGATTCGGTGGGCGTATAGCTAAGAAGCGCGCTGATGGAGAGCAGGGATGACGTTGCTTGATGATACGCATCAGCTTGCCGTCACGTCGTCGCCGGCCAATGAGGTCCACGTCGTACTGCCTCAGCGTCGCTTGTCGCATCGGGGTGGTCTGCGTGCGTTGGGCAAGCAGAAGCTCGATGGGCTACTCGTTGTGCTCGGAGTTGTGGTGATCATTGCCGCCGCGACCGTGGGCTTCTCGAAATGGATGAGCGGCGGATACTCCGAGCCACGGCAGCAGAAGGCGTTCGCCAAGTACCGATCTACGGCACCGCTGCTTGCCGACGGCACCATTAAGGATGCATGGCCGAAAGGAGTTCCCGTCGCGCTGCTTCGCATTCCCCGCTACGACCGCTCCCTCGCGGTTGGCGCTGGCGTGTCGAAGACCGATCTACGGAACGGCCCGGGGTTCGCGCCGGAGACGAGTTTTCCTGGGAAAGACGGAAACACGGTCATCGTTGGAAAATCGTCCACCTACGGTTCGCCGTTCGATGGCATCGCCAAGCTGGTCGAGGGCGACCAGTTGATCCTTACCAGCCCGGTCGGCACGTTTGCCTACCAAGTCACTGGTGTAACCAAGGTCAAGGACGACGACAAGACGATTGCTGAGGAGACGACGACGTCACGCCTCAGCCTCGTCACTCACTCCGGCGGCTTTTTCTCGCACAAGGCAACCCTGGTTCGTGCTGAGAGGGTACTCGGCACAGTCGAAGCCATCGGCGCACAACCCCCGGTGCCTCCAACCAAAGAGGATGGCTTCGCCCCGATCCTCGCTCTGGCGATCGTCGGCACCATGGCAGCACTCATTTGGGGTCTGAGACAGTCCCTCGACAACATCATTAGCAAGAAGGCCGCGCTCTGGCTCGTCTGTCCGATCTTGGCGGCCCTCACGATCCCGCTGATGATGCAACTGCTGCTCATTCTGCCTCGCAGCTACTGACTCTCGGCCGTCACGATTGGAGCTCTCGTCCGCGGAAGTTACGGACGAAAGATGGAGGCGCACACTTGCTAATTCGAATCGGGACGTGGCGAACTGCGTGTGTCCTTGTGCTGACCGTGGCTCTAGCGCTGCCGACGGCGGCTGCACTGCCAGCACGGGCTGGGTCCAGCCTCGGCCTCGCTGGCTCATCTCAGACGGTCACTGCGGGCAGCGCGCACAGTTTGGTGGTGAAGGCTGACGGGTCGCTACGGGTGTTCGGCTCTAACACGTACGGCCAGCTTGGTACGGACACCGGCAGAGGTTTCTACGGCACCAATCCGATGCCCACGCCGACGCCGGTGATGACCGGAAGGATGCAACCCAGCAAGCCGCCTAATGCGTCGTACACATCGTTGGTGCCGGGTCGGTTGTTGGAGTCCCGTCCTGGTGCGACCACGGCTGACGGGCAATCGCAGGGTATTGGTCTGCGCCCGGCAGGTTCGGTCACGGAGCTGCAGGTGACGGGTCGTAGTGGTGTGCCCGAGGATGCGTCGGCTGCCGTGTTGAACGTGACGGTGACCGGCGCGAAAAGTGATGGGTTCGTGACGGTCTGGCCCTGCGGCACGGACAAGCCGAATACATCGAGTTTGAATTTCGTGGCCGGTCAGACGATCCCGAACGCGGTGATCACCAAGATCGGTGTTGGCGGGAAGGTTTGCTTGTCCACGACCGCGGCCACGTTCCTCCTCGCCGATATCAACGGCTACGAAACCGTACGTTGACGGCAAGCGCGGCGGAGTGTCGGCGTTGGTCGGCACGCGGTCGGAGACCTGAGCGCGAGGATCGAAACAGGCGCGAAACAAGCGTTCAGATGCGGTCCCGTTTGCAGTGCGCCCTGGCTTAATGGTGAGTGACGAGATCACCTCGTCGCCCGGTCGGTTTCGGCCGGAACTCTCACTCTCCAAGGAGTAGTCATGTCTTCAGCCTTACTTCGACGCGCTACAAAACGCGTCGTATCCGTTGGTGCCCTCGTCGCTGCAATCGGTTTGCCGGCGCTCGCAGCTTCGGCCACGCCGTCGAGCGCACATGAAAACGATGGCCGCACCAGTGTTGTGTACACGATGTCGAACGAAGCAGCCGGTAACCGCGTGCTGGCATTTTCCCGTGCTGCGAATGGTGCGCTCACGGCCGCTGGTTCCTACGCAACCGGCGGAAACGGAAGCGGCGGCGGGCTTGGTTCGCAAGGGTCCCTCGTCGTCACCGGTGAGAACGAGTATCTCCTCGCTGTGAACGCCGGTTCGGACACCATCACCGAATTCCGGATCAAGGACGACGGCTCGTTGAAGCTGGTTGGTTCTGCGCCGTCGGGCGGTGCCCGGCCCATCTCGATCGCGGTACGGGGTGAAACGGCGTACGTGCTCAACGGCGCAGCCAACAACATCAGCGGCGTTCGCGTTGGCGAGCGGCTTCGCCCGATCGCGAACTCGACCCGCGCGTTGAGCGGGTCCGGCGGTGCGCAGATTTCCTTCACGCCGGATGGTCGTCAGCTCGTCGTGACCGAGAAGGCCACCAATACCATCGACACGTTCGATGTCCGCGGCTCAGAAGTGATCGGTAACGCGAAGCCGACCCCATCGACTGGTCAAACACCGTTCGGGTTCGCGTTCGATCGGCGCGGTCACATGCTGGTTTCGAACGCAGCTGGCGGTGCACCGGGGGCGAGTTCGGTCACGAGCTATGACGTGACGCGAGCAGGCGTCGTGAGCGTGCTGGCGGGACCGGTCGCGACGACACAGACAGCCGCGTGCTGGGTTGTGGTGTCCGAGGATGGTGGCCATGCCTACACGACCAACACCGGAAGCGGCACGATTAGCGGCTACAGAGTGGGTGCTGACGGCAGCCTGACGCTGCTCGACGCGTCGGGCGTGACGGCTACCGTCGGTGCGGGGCCTATTGATGCTTCGATCGTTGCTGGCGACCTCTACGTCGTGAACAGTCGCGATCGTTCAATCAGCATCGCTCACGTTGCGAGCAACGGGTCGCTTGCAGTCACCGGAACCGTGACCGGACTGCCAGCCACGACCGTTGGTCTTGCGACCATCTGACGAGTAGTCACTTCGGAGCGGTTCCCTGGCGTGACATCGTCAGGGAGCCGCCCGAGGCCCGGCTGCTGCACACAAAATCCGCTCGCTCGCCGTTGGGTCGAGGTTCTCTTCGGCTCGAAGGCGAGCGCTTGTTTACGAAGGAGCGGGTTGCTTTCGATAGTCGATGATGTCGAGCGACACGCCGAGTTCGGTCCAGTAGGAGTCGCCGGTGAGGACACGCCACTGCTCGGCGAGGGCGACGGAAAGGCAGCAGATGTCTGCCAGCGACAGTCGCTTGGGTCCTTCCTTTCGGTCCCTTCTGTGACGCTGGGCGGCGGCATCAGCCGCTTTCAACTCAGCGAAGCGCTGGGCGTGCCTCTGGCTCAGATCAATGATCTCGACGCCGAGTTCATGGAGTGATTGAGCGACCTCGGCGCGCCCGGGTCGCCAATGAGCCACTCGATAACGGCGGAGGCATCGAGCAGCACCGGCGCCTTATTCACGGGTGGAGACTTGTGTCGACGGCGCGCTCTTCGTTCAACTCATCAACAAGGTTCGTGCGGCCAGCCGCCTGAGCCGCCGACCGGAAACGTTGTTGAACTCGACGCTTCACCGCAGCCCGAGTCTCCAGAATGATGCGCCCCTGCCCTTCTGCGTGGGCAACGAGCAGTTCATCGGCGCCGATATCAGCATCCGCCAGCAGCTGCGCCGGGAAGGTAGGCCGTCGCTTCGAGTCAACCGACAAGGTGTATGAAGCAGGTGCCGGAAGGGTCGAGTTCGTTCCCATACCCACCCGACCCATGGATGATCGGTGCGAAATGCGGGTTCTCTGGCGGCATAAATGCGGACTTGCTAGCTCCAGAAATGCGGATACTCTAGCTTATAAAATGCGGTAGTCTTATGTCGTGAAACGCTGGCCGCGATGGATGCTGGAT
>JAYTKG010000318.1:0-2541 GCA_043730435.1 Acidimicrobiia bacterium
GAGCGAACAGCGAGACAGCGTCGCCTTTGGCTCGACAGCTATCTTGACGACCTCGTATCGCGCGATCTTGAGTCGATCGACGCATCTCGAGATCCGGTGCGGTTGCGCCGCTACCTCACAACACTCGCCCTCAACCTGGCCGGTCAACCCTCAGACGCGTCGCTGATTCGCGACGCAAGCATCAATGCAAGGACCGCCGCCGCGTACGACCGGGCACTTACGAACCTTTCCGTGCTGGATGTCGTGCCAGCGTGGAACTCGAATCGTCTCAAGCGACTAACGAAAGCGGGCAAGCGATACCTTGTCGACACCGCTCTCGCCGCCGCTGCTGCCGACGTAAACGAGTTGGACATCGTCAGCGAAGGCGACCTCCGCGGACGATGGTTCGATGCGTTTGCGATGATGCAACTTCGGGCCGAACTCGCCACAGCCTCGCCAAGACGGACGATGCACCACCTTCGCGTCGAGGGTGGCCGACATGAGATAGACCTCGTGGTCGATCTTGGACGTGGCCGAATGTTCGGAATCGAGTTCAAGGCCGGTACCGCACCAACCCGGGAGGACGCCCGTCATCTCCTATGGCTTCGCGATGAGCTGGGCAAGGACTTTGCTGGTGGTGTCGTGCTCCACAGCGGCCAGGCCGTGGTCGAGCTCGATGACCGGATCGGTGCATTGCCGCTCAGTTCCGCCTGGATACCACCCACGAGAAGCGGGGCTTCGAACAGCAACTCTCGTGCATAGTCGAGATATTGAAGGCCGACGTCTGACGCGCCCTTCAGGACCGAGCGACTCGTAAGGAGCTGTTTAGATACCCGCGTTTCGAATCGTCACTTGCGGTGCGAGAATGTGCCCATGCCCGAAATCGAAAAGACTGATGAAGAGTGGCGCAAGATTCTGACGCCCGAGCAGTACCACGTGTTGCGCCAGGCTGGCACAGAACGAGCTTGGGCCGGAAAGTACGTCGACTGCCACGACGATGGTGTCTACCGCTGCGCCGCCTGTAACGCCGAGCTGTTCTCCTCCGACACAAAGTTCGAGTCCGGCAGTGGCTGGCCTAGCTTCTACGACCCAATGGACAGCGACGCAGTCGAAGTGAAGACCGATCGCAGCCACGGCATGGTCCGCGAGGAAGTGGTGTGCAAGAAGTGTGGTTCGCACCTCGGTCATCGCTTCCCCGACGGCCCCAACCCCACCGGCCAGCGCTATTGCATGAACAGCCTATCGTTGGAACTGGACCCGACATAGCGCTCGATTCTGCTCGTCGGGCAGCGCTCATCGCGCAGACCACCCAGGCGTGGGCGCCGTCAGACGTGATCGACTTCGGCATCGGTCATCCGCAGGATGCGATCTTGCCCACCGAGCTTTTTCGCGCTGCGATGGCCAAAGGCATCGAGCCTTATCCGCTGCAGTACGGCACCGAGCTTGGAGACGGGTACCTACGTCTCGCCCTCGCCGAATTTCTCACTGAGACCTACGGGGTCGCGTCCGAGCCGGAACCGATGTTCATAACCAACGGCAACTCACAAGCCATCGATCAGGTGTGCAGTGTGTTCGCCCAACCAGGTGATGTCGTGTTTGTCGAGGAGCCGAGCTACTTCCTGGCTCTCGACATCTTCCGCCAGCACCATCTGCGTATCGTGGGCATCCCGGTCGATGAGGACGGCATTCATATCGACGCCCTTGAAGCTGCGCTGGCCGTTGACCAACCGGCGTTCGTCTATGTCATTCCAACGTTCCAAAATCCGACGGGCTACACCCTGCCACTCGATCGGCGAGAACGACTGGTGGCGCTTGCCAAGGAGCACGAGTTCCTGATCGTGGCCGACGAGGTGTACCACCTGCTCAGCTACACGCCATCGGTGCCGCCACCGATGGCGGCCTGGACCGACAGCGGCGTCGTGCTGTCGTTGGGTACGTTCACCAAAATTCTTGCGCCCGGTCTGCGACTCGGCTGGGTCCAAGCGGCCATGCCACTCATACAACGGCTGGCTGATGCTGGCTTCATTCTGAGCGGAGGGGGCCTCAATCCATTCACCTCCGCCATAGTCAAGACGCTCATCGAAGATGGTTCACTTCGCAACTATCTCGACTTCCTCCGCACCACCTATCGAGAGCGCGTGATGGTGATGGATGCATCGTTGAGCGCGCACTTTCCTCAAACGGTGAAGTACTACGTTCCGGCCGGCGGCTACTTCTTCTGGCTTCGTTTCCCCGAGGGAACCGACACCGCGACTTTCCTTCCGAAAGCGGCCGATCACAAGGTCGGCTTCCGTAGCGGCAGTAAGTTCACCGTCGACGGCAGCCTCGCCAACTACATGCGCCTCAGCTTCGCCTATTACGACAGCCCAACTATCGAGCGGGGCATCGCGTTGTTGGCAAAGGCCGTCAGCTGACGGGCGCTAACTCCTCCGGCCTCTTGGCGGCGTAAGCAGCTGGCGGCCGATACCAACGTGGTCTACGAAAGAGCGCTGCATCGTTCGTTGTGATACGCCACCGTGCAATGCAAGCTCCGTCACCGACGTAACGGGCGGGTTGCTGAAA
>JAYTKG010000319.1:0-4828 GCA_043730435.1 Acidimicrobiia bacterium
CCCGAGATGGACCCCGTCGTACGCACCAATCGTGATTACCGACCGTTGCCCCGACCAAAGTGACTCTGTGAGATCAGTGATCACCTGCACGGGCCTTGACGCTACCTGATCATTGCTGTTGACGAAGACCTCCACCGGATTTATGCAGCGCTGCTGCACCTACCACAGGGAAAATTCGATGTCAAGGAATACGGCGTAAGCGTTGTAAACTGCCGAGACATTTCGAGCGGGAGCGACAGTTTCATGGCGGGTTTAAACAAGGAATGGTCCCACCGGGCACTAAAAATTGTCGAGCAGCAGCGAGGCCATTTCGTCATGATTCTGGACGCCAGCCTCAAATTGGTTTGGCTTGGCGACGGAGCCCAAGCGCTCGTGGGCTGGGACACTAAGACGCTTGGCAAGAGCGCCTTTGACCTGATCCATCCGAACGATCTGCACGTCCTTATGCGTGGCATCGACCAGCAGCGAGTGCGACCCGCACCCTCTGATCCGTCGCTACAGGTGGTCGAAGGTCTCCAGGCCCGCCTGCTCGCCGACGACGGCACTTGGGTGTGGTGCGAACTGCAGGCCTTCACCCATTTACCAGATCCAGAGCTGCCCGCCGCCGGCTTCACTGTCCGCCCCCTCGGCGCAGCCTCCGGGTTAGAACAAGTCGCTCATCAACTCGGCGGCCCGGTCGCGCTCGATCAGGTTCTGGCTTCGCTCAATCTGTTTCTCGATCAGCGCTTCGGGCGCGGCCACGCCAGCATGCTCATCGGTTCGCGTTGGATCAGCGGCACGTTGACGGAAGAGATTTTGCCGATCTCCTCGGTCTATCGCTTCCTGTACCACGGAGATGTCCGACTGCTCTCCATTGCCGACGACGACCAAGACGTGGTGCAGTTTGTGCGTTCTGCTGATGCCGCCAGTGCGTGGATCGCTCCGATCACTCTGCCTGAGTCGCAGCACGTTGTTGGTGCTGTCGTCTACCTCAGTGAGGTGGTCGACCCAACGTTTGATCAGTTTCGAAACGCGCTGCACACCGTGGCCAGATTAGCCGGGATCGCCGTACAACTGCACACTGGCAAGGCCGAACTGGTCGAGCTGCTGACCAGCGACCCGGTCACCGGCACGCTGCACGCTCGTCGCTTACAAGACCTCGTGGTGCAAGATCACATGGCCGCTGTGCGCATCAATGTGAATCTGGCCGCCGCCAGTGCCATCACCTACGGATCGGCGTTCGGGGACTACTTCCTCATGGAAGTCACGCGCCGAATCCATGCCGCTGTACGACCCGGCGACCTGATCACCAGACTCGGTCAAAACGAGTTCGTCGCCCTGTTACCAAATATCATCTCGCGAGGTGAGGTAGAGCGGGCGGCGGCCCGTATTCGCGCTTCGTTAGAACGACCGCTCAGCGTTGCCGGGCGACTGGTAGAAACCGATGTTGCAATCGGCGTCGATCTCCGCCGTGGCACCGAACCGTTGGAAGAAATGGTCCGCCGCGCCGAGCAACAATTGGGCGCGACCGTTTCTAGCCAATAACTCGCTAACGCGATAGGGCACCCGCTATGCCCCGGCCAGCACGACGACCGGCTTACTTTGTCCCCGCCAGGGCTCGTACACGGCGAGTAGCTCGCCTGAATCGGTCATCACCGCCCATGGTCCTGCGCCGGGTCCCACCGGTAGCGGGCGCCCGTGAGCCACGTGGTCTGCCCCAACGGCATCAACGACCACCCGCTCAAGATGCGCCACAGCAGTCTCCACAGGAAGTAGTGGCGCAGTCTCCATTGGGCCTGCCTGGTCTAGCGTGAAGCGCCCGACACTGACGCGACGAAGGTTGCGCAGATGTGCTCCGCCGCCCAGTAAGCGGCCCAGGTCGTCGGCGAGTGTGCGAATGTACGTGCCAGAGGAACAATCGACCGCTGCCCGCAAAACGAGCGGATCGTCGGTGGAGTCAAGATCAAACCTGCTCACATGCACTGGTCGCGCTGCACGCTCGATCTCGACTCCTTCCCGGGCCAGTTCGTGGAGTCGGCGACCGTCAACCTTCAACGCGGAAACCATTGGCGGCACCTGCAGAATGTCGCCCGTGAGCTGCTCCGTCGCAATTGCCTGGGCCTGTTCCAGGGTCACTCCCGCCATATCAAACGTGCCTGTCACCTGACCAGCTGAATCTAAGGTAGAGGTAGAGGTGCCGAGCACAATCTCGCCGACGTAGGACTTGTCGCAGCCGCTGAGAAAGCGCATCAGTCGGGTGGCACTGCCCACCGCAACGACCAATACACCTGTGGCGTCAGGGTCCAGCGTACCGGCATGGCCAATGCGCTTTTCGCCCAGGCGGCGACGCAACTGGTTGACCACATCGTGGCTGGTCATCCCGCCAGCCTTGTCGACTACCACCATGCCGTGAACGGTTGGCGGCCTACGACTCGCCATCGGCTTCGATCGCGCTGGTCACCGCAGTATCACCTGTGCCTTCGACGTCCGCGTCAGTGTCGGCTCCGTCGTCAAGCACGGCCGGGCTGGGATTGTCGCGCAAGATGCGCTCGATCCGCTCCGCGGCACGAATGACATCGTCGGCACGAAATTCGAGAATCGGTGTCTTCTTCGAACGGATCTGGCGCGCCACAGCCTTTTGCAGCCGTGGCCGATGTCCGCCAAACGCCTCAAGAATCTCCGCATCGCCTTCCTCGCCCTGCAACGAATCGAAGAACACCGTGGCGCGGTTCATCTCGGCGTCGACGTCAATCGAAGTGATCGTCACCAGGTCGAGTCGTTCGTCGTCGATCGCGACCAGTTCCTCGGCCAACACATGCCGCAGCGATTGGTTGAGGCGCGCTTCACGAGGATAACGATGTTGGCTTGGCGCTGCCGGCCGCCTACGGGTGGGCTTACTCATGTACGTACCCTACCGTTTCGGCCCGGCCGCAACCATGGGTTTTAGGCCTTGCGATAGTACCCATAACCATAGGAGGAGCGACGACCAAACACCCCGGTCGCCATACTGACATCACGGTTCATCACGGCACCAAGAATTGGTACTCCCGTGCGCTGGAACTCGCTGCGCACAGACGACAGGTCCGTGGTGCTCGTGCGCTTGCCGTCGACGACGACCAGCACCCCATCGGTGAAACGTGCCGCACCCACCGCGTCAGCCGTAGCCCCCACCGGCGCGGTGTCCACGATGACCAGATCGAAGTCCATTTCGAGCCGCTTGATCAGCATCTCGAACCGACTAGAGTTTAATAACTCGCCGGGATTCGACGGGATTGCCCCAGACGGCACGATAGTGAGATTCTCAAAGCCGGCCACCTGCTCACAATGAACCTGAGGGTCGACCCCGGACAGGTACTCAGCGAGGCCGCGATCATTGCGAACGCCGAGCGTTGTCTCCAACGACGAACGGCGAAGGTCGGCCGATACGAGAACAGTCTTTGTGTCACCCATTGCCGCAGCCATTGCCAGGTTGGCCGCTGTGGTGCTCTTGCCTTCAGCAGATCTGTTACTGGTGATGAGCACGCTCTTTACATTGTTGGCACGGCTGAGGTATAACACCGAGCTGCGCAAACGACGATATGCCTCACGAGAACGTTCCGCAGTCGGGCCGGCATGTGTGGTGCCCATAATCACACCCTTGCGGGCACGACTGAGCCGCCAGCCAAAGCTCGGTACCGACCCCACTACTTTGGTACCCAACGCAAGTTCAACATCGCGTGTACTTGATGCCGAGCGATCAAGCCGCTGGCGCAAGAACGCAATCACGACACCCAAACCCAGTCCGAGCAACAGCCCGGCGATCCAGAAAATCTTCTTGTTGAGCCCGGTGGGCGAATCTGGAACGGGGGCTTCGGTAATGACGCGGGCTGCGGGTTCTTGCGTGAGGCGCGTTCTCTGCATATCCGTGAGGTTCGCAGTCATCGTGCGGACCAGCGCCTGGTCTGAGTCGAGTGTCTGGTACAACGCGCCTCGACTGGTATTCAGCGCCGAAAACTGTGCATCGCGGATGGCCGACGCCGGCTGCTGGAGCAGCGCTTGACCTTCCTCGTCAAGACGGCGAATCTGCGCGAGATCGGCGTCAGCGAGCGCTTGGATGATCGCCATATCGGCTGCGGTCTTGCCTTCGGCCTCGGTGTAAAAGTCGGTCTGCGCCTGCACCCTCGTTTCGACGTACACGGCAGCGATCGCATTTGCAAGCGCCGCCGCCCGGGTGGCGCTGACATTGGTGACGACAATCCGCAGTACGTCGCTGAGGGGCTGGAAAGTCGCTTCGACACCACCGGGCGTTTGGGGTAGCCCGGCGCGGATATAAGCCGCAGCCAAGACGGTGTCACTGACAACAATTTCGACTTCCCGGTCCAATTTTGGTGCCACGAGACGAGTGTCGAGCGAGCCCACCGGGGTTGGATCGAGGGCAACGCGAGCGGTCGCTTCGAACTGGGCCGTGCGGCCACTGGTGAATATAACCGCGAGCGCGAGGAGGGCCACAGCGCTCGCAACGACGAGCAAAGTATGTTTGCGCACCGCACCGAGGTAGTCCTCGAGGCTCGCGATCGACTTGCGCCCGTCGTCGATTGATGGTTCTTGTAGCATTTTCGCCTCCGGCGTAGCAGGAAATACAGAAATCATGAAAACGTCGGCACCGCCGACAGGGGTTGAACTTGTCCTTGACGGATCGGCTGTTGCTGTGCCCCCCGGCGCAAGGGATCCACCTTGAGTAGATCTCGTCGGCCCGTGGTGGATTCAAGGACCATGACGCAAAAGAACAGAAAATCCACGTTGCGGTTGATAATGCCCGCTTCGGTGATGCCATACAGCACCATCTCACCAGCAAATACCAGTGGGAACA
>JAYTKG010000320.1:0-2940 GCA_043730435.1 Acidimicrobiia bacterium
TACAGCTCATCAAACGTCCAAACCGGAGCGACAAACACCTCGCCCCCAGGGTCGACCGACTCCGCTGCCATGTGCATACATCCTCACACGCACAGCTCACAGGATTCGGTTACAGAAATCCTTCACGTTCGCGCAAAGAGGCCATTCCATTCGTGCATAAGGCCAAGAAGTGAGCCGGAACCAGCCGGAACCTGGCCCAATGCGCAAATGACTCGGTCGTACGCGCGAATGGGCCTAACGCTGGCAGGTCTTGCAGAAATAGGTGGATCGGCCGCTCCAGGCGACTCGAAGGATCGGGGTGCCGCAGGTCAGGCATGGTTCTCCACCTCGGGCGTGGACCTGATGGCTGTGCTGGTACGAGCCAGCGGCGCCGAACAGGTCGACGTACTGCTCGTCGGCCAGGCTGCTACCGCGCGCAACGATTGCCGAGCCGAGCACGCTTTGCATCGCATCGTGCAGTCGAGCGACGGCCGGTTTGGTGAGGGAGTCGGCCAGCTTCAACGGTCGGATTCCGGCGCGGTGGCAGATCTCATCGGCATAAATGTTGCCGATACCGGCGATGACTTTCTGGTCCAGCAGCATCGCTTTCAACTGCCGATGACGACCCTTCAAGAGCGCAATCATTTCCGCTGATGTGACCACCATTGCGTCGGGGCCTTGATTGATGAGCCCCATGTGATCTTGATAGGGCGGCACCACGAGCACCTCGCCGAAGGTGCGGGGGTCGACAAACAGCAGCTCTCCCCCATCGCTGAAAGGCATCGCAACGTGGGTGTGCTTCGGACGCACGCCCGCTGTTGGCAGCCAGAGCAGTTGACCACTCATCCGCAAATGGATCAGCACCCGCGCCTCGTCGTCGAGGTCGAGCCAAAACCACTTGCCGTGGCGTCCGGAGCCAACGACTGTACGACCGGTCAAACCCGCTTCGACGAGGGCCGCCGAGGTACGTCGAACGGTCCGGGCTCCGGTGGCGTCGACCTTACCGATGGTGCGACCGACGGCCACTTCATGCACGCCGCGGCGAACCGTTTCGACCTCGGGAAGTTCAGGCATTCACGCGTTGGCGCAACATGGCACCGGCTTCGCGCGCCGCCGCGACCTCGGCCAATTTTTTGCTGCGTCCCTCACCGCGACCGAGCACTTCGTTGTTCACGCGAACCTCGGCGAAGAAACTCTTTTGATGATCGGGGCCTTCTTCGCGCAGCACATAGACCGGGGTCTTCATATCGAGACGGGCCAGCAGTTCCTGCAGTGCCGTCTTCTGGTCGAGGTCGTCGAGCTGTGACACGGCACGCTCCAAACCCGGCCCGATCAGTCGAGCGATTAAGGCACTGGCCTGCTCGATACCGCCGTCGAGATATACCGCACCTATGACTGCTTCGAGCGCATCGGAAAGTATCGACGGTTTGTCGTGGCCATCGGCCATAGCCTCACCCTTACCGAGCCGAAGCTCACCGCCCAGCGCTATCTCGCGAGCAACATCGGCCAGAGACATCGCGTTCACCACTGCCTTACGCAGGTCGGTGAGCTTGCCCTCGTGCAGTTCGGCGTGTCGGCGGTAGGCGTGCTCGGCCACCACAAAACCTAAAATGGCGTCACCAAGAAACTCGAGCCGCTCGTTGGAGTCGGTCCCTGGGTGTTCAGAGCACCACGACCGATGGGCCAGCGCTTGGGCAAGTAGGGACGCGTCGGTGAACTGGTACCCGATGCGACGGCTTAGGCCATCAAGGTCGGGTCCGGCTGGGGTCACTTCACCCGGCTGTAGACGTAATCGACAGCGTCACGAACGCTCTTCAGATCTTCGAGATCTTCGTCTTCGATGCGGAACCCGACCGTGCGTTCTGACAGTTCTTCTTCGAGGCCTTCGACCAGTTCGATGAGGGCGAGGGAGTCGCAGTCGAGATCGTCGGCAAAGCTCTGGCCTTCGCTGATGGTGCCGGGTTCGATTTCGAGAATGTCGGCCAGCCGGTCACGAACCATCTCGAACACTTCGGGTCGTGTCATGGGGGTGCGGTTCACATGGGTCTCAGCAGGCATACCAACCATGATAGCGACCTCGGACGCCACCGGAGAGTTGCTACACGACGGGTTTGAGCGCAGCGCTCAGAGCGCCGACGAGATCGGCTTGCACCATGTCGGCGCCGACTTTGATGGCGTTGACCATGGCGGTGGAACTGGAGGAGCCGTGGCTGATGATGCACACGCCGTCAACGCCAAGCAGCATCGCGCCGCCGTAGGTTTCGGGATCAAGGGTTGCGTACAGCTCGAGTAACGCGGGCAGCAGCGCGTCGGAGTGTTCCTTGTATTCGGGCTTGCTGGCGAACGCGGCGAGCAGGCCTTTCACGATGGTCTTCACGCCACCTTCAAGCGCCTTCAACACGACGTTGCCGGTGAAGCCGTCGGTGACCACCACGTCGACGTGAGTGGTCATGATGTCACGGCCCTCGACGTTGCCGACGAAGTTGATGCCGCTGGCAACGGTCAGCAGTTCGAACGTTTCCTTGCGCAGGATGTCACCCTTGCCTGCTTCCTCACCAATGCTCAGCAGACCCACGCGTGGGTTCTCGATGCCGAAGCGCTTGGCGGTGTACACCGAGCCCATCTGGGCAAATTGCACGAGCCAGTCAGCCTGCACATCGGCGTTGGCGCCGGCGTCAAGCAGCACGGTGGGGCGTGCACCGGGCACCGGAATGGGAGTGGCGATGGCCGGGCGGCTGACGCCCTTGATGCGGCCCATGCGAAAGAGTGCAGACGCCATGGTGGCGCCGGTGTTGCCGGCCGACAACATGGCCGACGCCTTGCCGTCGCGCACGGCCTCGGCACAACGGACGAGGGACGAGTCTTTCTTGCGACGCACGCCACCGGCCGCGTCTTCATCCATCTCGATGACTTCGCTGGCCTCGATAGTCGGCAAACCATGGTCACCGAATTCGGCCGTGC
>JAYTKG010000321.1:0-8804 GCA_043730435.1 Acidimicrobiia bacterium
GCGTGCTCGGCCCGTGTGCGTGCCCGCGCAACCAGCAAGGCCTGTGAGCACGGTGCCCGACGGCGCTATATCGGAACCGAATGCGACCCGCGGCTTGTACGTGTCACGGCCGGGTGCGGCTCCATCGAACACGAAGGGTGGCTCAAGGGCACGAAGCCCGGCCGCCTTGACCTTACGCTCGGCAATGGTCGACTTCATCGATGCGGGGTCAACCAGGAAGCCCGCCATCTCCTGGTCACCAACCCACACAACGTCCTCGATTCGGTCGAGGTGACCATCGGCCACCATGCGCCTTCCGATCTCACGCACTGCGAGGCGGATTTCGTGGTTGAGCTTGATGTTGTTTGTCTTGGTGCGTTCGCGTCCGGGGAGGAACACGCTGCATGCAAGCACACCACCGAGGAACTGACCTTGCGTGTCGGGGTCACCCGCAAGGGCCTCACCCAGCGCGGCAGCGGTAGCCGCCCGCTCGGCGGCCATGGCGGCAGCCTTCGGTCGCGGGTCGGCGCTGTCGTCGGCGAAACGCATGCGCTCAAGCTGCTGCAACGGCATCTCAGGATGGGTCTCCCACGTTGGTGAACTGAGGTCCCACTCGTTCGGTCCGCGAGATCCGTGCGCAGCCAGGAAGTTCTCGAACCCGGCAACGAAACACGCAACGTCCTTGTCCTCTGACACAGTCAGTCGACTCCAGAGACCCGGCACGCCGTGATCAAATTGGCTCGTGAGCTCGGATGACTCTTTGATGAGTCGGGACAGATCCCACAAGGCCAAGCTCTGCTCGGCGGAGTCGACGCCACCGAGACCGCTAATCAGGACATTGGCTGCTGCAGGCTGGCCAACCGCTGCGCTCACCGCCGCCACCAGTCCGGTGGCCACCGTCGAGCAGTAGAGCTGGAAAAGATGCTGCCCGAAGAGGTGGCGAAACATCGGCACGAACGAACGGCAGCGCTCGACCAACTCGGTGTTGGACAGCTTCGTTAGGTCGGGTCGCTCGGCCGCGATCTTGGCGACATCGGCCTTGTCCTTGGCCAGTTCGGGAAGTTCCTCGGTCGTAAGCACGTAGCCAAGCCAGCCCATCGCTGCCGCAGCTTTCGCCTCATCTTCATCCTGCGGTCGAGCCGTGTAGGGAGGGGCTGGTTGATCCCCGAAGAACGTCTGGTCCATCATCTGCCAGGTGAAGCCGGGCACGCGGATAGCGAACACGCGAGAGACCGAAACGTTTAGATAGCAATAGCCGCCGAAGCTGCCGACAATCTCTTTTCGTACGGCGTCGAACTCGTCAGGGGAGAACGTTCCAGTGCGAACGAGCGCATCACGCCACCCCAACTCGGCCCCCTCGAACCCCCACATGGTCCAGCTCATAGGCGTGACGATGTCGGGGAATACCTCGCCGACGTTGGCGCGGGTCCATACCGGGTAGTCCGGGCTTGGCTCGTCGTCCACTACCCAGATCTTTTCGCTCACCGATGTCTCCTCTGTCTTCCGCCACCCCCAGTCGGGATATGACGGTCGTCACATGATAGACAGCTTGCGAGGCGGTGCGTCTCCCACAGGTCGCGGCCGTTCGGACGGCCATCTGGGCATAGGCTCGCAGGGCGCGAAGGAGGTCATCATGGGTTACGAAGCACCTACGGTTGGACAGACAGAACCGGTTGAGGATTGGCTCCACGACTTTGATGTGTTCGATCCGGGTTATGTGCGCGACCCTTTCCCGGTGTGGGACGAGGTCCGAGGCTGTCCGGTTCTCAGGACCGAGCGTTGGGGCGGCGTGCATCTCGTTGTTGGCTACGACGCAGTGGTGCAGGCGGCGGCGAACACGGCTGCGCTGACGTCCACCCTTGGTACATCGGCCGCGCCAACGCTCGAAGACCATCGTGACCCCAATCGGCCACAGTCGATCATCAACCTCGACCCGCCCGAACACAGCCCGATCCGTCGCACCATCCTGCCGACGTTCGCACCACAGGCCGTTGCCGGATATGAGCCGACCACTCGCGCGTTGTGCCAGTCGTTAGCCGACAAGATCTCGGCGCGTCTGGACAAGGGTGTTGGTTTCGCCGACGCTGCGCTCGAGTATTCGCAACAGATCCCCGCTCGCGTCATTGGTCGCATTCTCGGTATCCCCGAGGCGCGTACCGATGAGTTCATCGAATGGGTGCGCGCCATTCTTGAAACTGGCATCGCTGAACCAGAGAAACGCAAGCAAGCGTTCCAAGACATGGGCGACTACTTCGCAGAGGAGATTGCCGAGCGTCGCCGTGCGCCTCGGGAAGATCTCATCACCCGTTTGGTCGACGCTCGACTCGATAGCGGTGAGCCAGTGCCCGATCGCAACATCGTTGGCAACTGTGTGCTCCTGCTGGTAGCTGGCATCGACACCACGTGGTCGGCCATTGGTTCCTCCATCTGGCATTTGGCGCAACATCCCGACGATGCGAAGCGGTTGTGCACGGAGCCCGAGTTGTGGCCGACCGCTATCGAAGAGTTTCTGCGAGCCTTCGCTCCGGTCACCATGGGCCGCATCGCCACGTCCGACACCGAGGTCGCGGGCTGCCCGGTCAACGAAGGCCGGCGCGTGCTGTTGGCCTTCCCGGCTGCGAATCGTGACCCGGCCGTGTTCGATCGACCAAACGACGTCATCCTCGATCGTGAACTCAACCGGCACCTTGCGTTCGGATCCGGCATCCATCGCTGCGCCGGATCAAACATCGCCCGCATGGAACTCCGCGTCGCGTTGCAAGTCTGGCTCGAACGTTTCCCGGTCTTCTCGCTGGCCAACGCCGATGACGTGACGTGGGCGGGCGGTCAAGTCCGCGGCCCCCGGTCGGTCCCCGTACGCATCGGTTAGTTCGGCCCGCAGCGCACGGTCACGCGTGCTCGAACTGTTTCATGTCGACGGCTTTGTGCTGGTCGGTGGCCTCTCTCTGCTCGAGCTGTAGCGTCGACTGCATGAACAGCGATGCGATGATCCGCAAGGGTGCCAACATTGAGGCCTTCGATTTCGGTGCAACTGCGGACGCGAGTGCCCCGGCCTTGAGTAACGCTCGGGTCGCCATCGTAACGACCGCGGGCCTTCAGCCAGACGGCGGGGTTTGGAATCGCGGCCAGGGTTATGTGGTGTTGCCCTCTGATGAGCGGAGACTCTCGCTCGCGCACAACTCGTCGAACTTCGATCGCTCCGGCATCGTGAACGACCTCAATGTGGTCTACCCGGCCGACCGACTCGATGAGTTGGCCGCCCGCGGTGTGATCGGCTCGGTGGCGTCGCAGCACCTCTCATTCATGGGAGCCCAACCGGACCACGTCCTCGAAACACTTCGACTCGATACGGGCCCGGCGGCCGCCAAGCTGCTGATCGACGATGGCGTGAACGTGGTACTCCTCACCCCCGTTTGACCCCTTTGCACGCGCACCGTGAGTGCGCTCGCGCATGTGTTCGAGCAGGCGGGCATCGCGACAGTCGGCATCAGCAGCATCCGCGCCCAAGCCGAAGCGAGCCGAGCGCCCCGCCTCCTGCACTGCGAGTTCCCGCTCGGCCGGCCACTCGGTAAACCGGGAGATGTCGAGTTCCAGCACCGCGTTCTCGCCGCCGCGTTCGACCTGCTCCCCCGACGCGACGTACCCGTTCTGGTGGACTTCCCCGATGTCATCGCCGACGAGTCCGACCGGCCGCTCGTGTGCACGATTCCGCTTCACCACGACCACAAGGCGCACCCGGCCGTCAACGAGGTCCGAGGTTTACGGGCCGCATACGACCGCCAGCTCGCGACCACCGGCCGAACAATGGTTTCGCGCCTCGGCTCGGCCGATCGCATAGCCGAACTGGTCGGCGTGTTCGTCCGAATCGCCGACGGCACGCCCTACGACGACGCCGGACTTGCAGCACCGCAGCTCGGCCAAGCCGCCATGGACATCCGCGCCTACTTCGAAGAAGCCGCACAAGCCCTCGCCGACCACGTCCCCGCAGCCCGCCAAGCCGAATCATGGTTCTACCGATCAACCGAAACGGGCGCGCTGCTCAAACGCGTCCGCGCCATCACCATCGCCGCCGATGCCCCTCGCCCGGTCTGGTTTCCAATCGTCCCCGTCGGGCAACAAGCCTGACCTACTCCACCGTCGATCACATGGTGGCGCCGATGATCCAGGGGGCGAACTCGTTCTGGCCGTAGCCGAAAGCTTCGCTCTTGGTCTCTTCGCCAGACGCAACGCGCAACATGTGCTCGAAAATCTGACAACCTTTTTGTGCCATGGTGACGTCGCCGTCAAGCAAGTCACCGCAGTTGATGTCGATGTCTTCGCTTTGGCGTTCCCACAGTTGGCTGTTGGTCGACAGTTTTATCGACGGCGACGGAATACAGCCATACGCGGAACCGCGTCCCGTCGTGAAGCAAACCAGATTTGCCCCACCTGCGACCTGGCCCGTCACGGACACCGGGTCGTAGCCAGGCGTGTCCATATAGACGAAACCGCGCGTCGTGACGGCCTCGGCGTAGTCGTACACCTCCATCAAACCGGTGGTGCCACCCTTTGCCACGGCACCGAGCGACTTTTCCAGGATGGTGGTGAGGCCGCCGGCCTTGTTGCCGGGTGTGGGGTTGTTGTTCATCTCACCGTGATTGCGTGCGGTGTAGTCCTCCCACCAGGCAATCTGCTTCACGATCTTGGCCCCAACTTCTGGCGTGACGGCGCGGCGGGTGAGTAGGTGTTCGGCACCGTAAATCTCGGGCGTCTCCGACAGGATGGCGGTGCCACCGTTGCGCACCAACTCATCCACCGCAGCGCCGAGCGCAGGGTTGGCGGTGATACCCGAGTAGCCGTCTGACCCGCCGCATTGCAGGCCAATGACGAGGTGTTCGGCCCCTACCGGTTCGCGCTTCACGTCGTTGGCCCATGGCAACATTTCGGTGATGCGAGCAATGCCTTCGTCCACGCAGTGACGAGTGCCGCCAATGTCTTGAATGTTGAGCGCAGCGAGCCGACTGCCCTCTTGCAGACGCTTGGCCGTGATCAGCGCGCCTAGGCCGTTCGCCTCGCAGCCGAGGCCAACCAGCAGCACACCAGCAATGTTCGGATGGGTTGCGTATCCCGCAATGGTGCGCCGCAACACGTCCATGCCAATACCCTTGGCGTCCATGCCGCAGCCACTTCCGTGGGTGAGCGAGACCACGCCGTCAACGTTGGGAAACGCCTCGAGACCACGCCGATCGCGCCAGTGATCGGCAATGGCTTTCGACACCGTTGCTGAGCAGTTCACGGTGGATATGACCGCCAGATAGTTGCGGGTCGCGACTCGACCGTCGGCCCGCCTGATGCCCATGAACGTGGCGGGCGCGGCTGCGGGAACGGTCGGTGTGTAGTCGACCCCGAACGCGTGGTCTCGAACGAACGCACCCATCTCGGTGTTGTGGGTGTGGACGTGTTGCCCGGGCTCAATAGCGGTAGAAGCAAACCCGATGATCTGCGCGTACCGATGCACAGGATCACCGGCGGCTCTGGCCCTTACGGCCACCTTGTGACCCGCCGGAATGCGCTCGGTAACCGTGATGCCCTCGCTGTCGATGCGGCTGCCTTCAGCCAGTTCGCGCATGGCGATAACTACGTCGTCATCGGGATGCAACCGCATGGTCGAGGTACGCAGGAACTGAAGAGCAGCCATGCCTCATCTTCGCGCGAGACTCGCACGGTGCACGCCGTCAACCTTGAACGGTATCCCATTGATCGTCTTGACTCGCCCGAGGGTCAGGCGCTGGTTGCTCGTTGCCAAGCCGACATGGCCGCATACGGTGTGAGCCAACTTTCCGGCTTTCTGACGCCAGCGGCTATCGAAGAGATCCTAACGACGGCTCATCAACTTTCGCCGCAGGGATGGGCGAGCGAGAGCACCCATAACGTCTATTTCACGCCGCTCGCAGAGGCCGCGCCTCACAGCGCTGCCAGCATGCCGCAGCGATCTGCCAAGCGTGCCATTGCCTATGACCTGCTTCCAGCTGATCTCCGGCTCCGCGTCGTCTACGAATCTGTGGCGTTGACCGAGTTCGTGCGGCGGGTACTCGGTATGCCTGCGCTCTATCGCAGTGCCGATCCGCTCGACGCGTTGGAGATCGCCGAGTTCAAGCCGGGGGAGGAGTTGGGATGGCACTTCGACAACAGTGAGTTCTCCATCACCGTCATGCTGCAAATGCCCGACGGCGGCGGCGAGTTCCAATTCGTCCGGGCACTGCGATCAGATGACGACGCCAACGAGCAGGGTGTCATGGACGTGCTTGAAGGCCATCACGGCGCGGTGGAAACGTTGGCCACAGCCCCCGGCACGCTTGCGCTCTTCCACGGCCATCACGCCATGCATCGCGTCACGCCCGTTACTGGCCTGCGACCTCGCATCAACGCCGTCCTGACATACGGCGAGCAACCCGACATGACCCTCAGCCCCCTTACCCAGAAACTCTTCTACGGCCGCAACGTCGCGCTGGTCCCGAAGTAATCGGAACGATCACTCCGAACAAGCCGTCGTTCGACGTCGTCAGAACAGTGTGGCCGAATTTCGGAACGATCACTCTGATTTCTGAGCCACATGGCCCAAGAAGATCTCTTCTCGGGTGAATCCGCTCGATCGCCCCGAATATCGGTTGTAGTGTCTCCCTTTCGCTGATACCGTGGACATATCAGTACGATCGGTCCGAATTCTGCGAGTACGGGAGCGCCAGGCCAGCTCGCTCGTGAGGTGAGTGCACGTCGTCGCATACTTGGGCTCCGGCAAACTGAACTGGCCGAGCTGGCGGGCACCTCGGCTCGGTTCGTGTACGACGTCGAGCGAGGCAAGCCATCGGTGCGACTCGACAAGCTGATCGATCTGCTCGACGTACTCGGTCTTGAGATCATCCTCAGCCGCAAGGGAGAGGTGACACCACGTGAGGCCGCTGGATGAACTGCCCTTCGTTGATGTCGCAGATGTCTACAAGAACGGCGTGCTGGCGGCGACGCTGGAGCGGACGAGCGGTGGCACCGTCTTTGCGTATGTCGATGAGTACGAGGGGCCGCCGATTGCAACCACCCTGCGCCTTGGTCAGACGCGCGTAAGCCAGGGAGGTTCTCTCCCTACGTTCTTTTCCGGCCTCCTTCCCGAGGGTCGTCGACTCACGGCCACGCGCCAAGCGATCAAGACATCGGTCGATGACGAACTGTCGCTGTTGATAGCCGTCGGCTCAGACACGATTGGCGATGTACAGGTCATGCCTGTTGGCGAAGCCCCCAACGAGCCTCAGGTGTCGGACCTTGGCAGTCCGTTGCTGTTGTCTTTCGAGACACTTTGGAACACCGCTGTCGGAGCTGAACCAGAGAGAACAGGTCTGCCTGGCATACAGCCAAAGGTCTCAGCCCGGATGATCTCGTTTCCAGTTCGGCTCGGGTCGGGACAGTTCATTTTGAAACTGAACCCGCCCGAGTTCCCCCATGTCGTTGAGAACGAAGCCTGCTTTCTCGCCGCCGGGAAGGCTTCGGGTTTGCGAGTCCCAAGGTTCGAGGTCGTCTCGGATAGGGACGGTGTGAAGGGGCTGTTGACCGCTCGCTTCGACCGTGTAGCGATCTCGAAGGGCGTCTTTGGCCGTCGTGCTCAGGAAGATGCCTGCCAGGTGCTTGACCGATATCCAGCCGACAAGTACTCGGTGTCACTCGAAGCCGTTATAAACGCCTTGGCCGATCAGTGCGCTGCTCGTCCGGTGGCGGCGCGTGATCTGCTGCGCCAAGTCGCCTTTGCTCATCTCACCGGCAATGGGGATATGCACGCCAAGAATCTGTCGATCGTCTTCGACGATGAGTGGACGGTTTCTCCCTGCTACGACGTGCCGTCGACCTATCCCTACAAGGATCACACGACGGCGCTGAGCATTGGTGGCCAGCGCCGTCAGGACGTCACCCGCCGTCATGTTTCGGAACTAGCTGCAGTTGTCGGCGTGCGCCCGAGGGCTGCGGAGTCGATGCTGGATGAAGTGCTCGATCGGGTTCCGCTTTGGCTCGACTCGATTGATGCACTGCCGTTCGACCAACGCCGTCTCGCCAAGCTGCGAGCGCTTATTGAGCATCGACGAAAGCTGTTCAGCTCCGTCAGCTGATGTCGATGGTGAGGTGAATAGCCACCACGCGCTGCTTCACGGTCTTGCCGAGTTTGTCTTTGATGACGTCGGTCAGTTGGGTGAGTTTGAACTGCCAGGAATACTTTTTGGTCAAAGCTTGCTCGACGGCTGCGATGCCATCAGCCGAGCCGTCGACCGTTCCCGTGCCGATGTACACGCGCGTGTTGGGTTTCACGCGACCGCGAAAATCGCTGACCTGTACGGTGACCTTCGGGTTGTTGTTCAGTCGCTTGCTCTTCCAGGCGTTGTCACCGGTGGTGAACGCGTACGTACCGTGGCTGCCGGTGATCCACACCGGTGTCGCAACAGGTGTGCCGTCCCTCTTAAACGTGGTGAGCGCAACGTAGCGAGCGCTATCAAGATCGATCATGCCCAAGAGCCTGTCACGCCCAGCTCTACCAACAGGTCGCGGACCCGCCTGTCGAGCGAACGACCACCTGATCGCCTCCATAGTGGGCGAGCAACGCAGCCGCCATCTGCGAGCGGCCAGCGTTATGCACACACACGAACAGAACCTCTGGGCGGTGATCAGTCATGGTCGGCCACCTTTGGGTAGAGGAAGCGGATGAGGCCGTAGGCGAGAAACGCGCCGACGAATTGCATGACGATGAACATTGGGGCCGATGATGGTTTGATGCCGGCGAAGCTGTCGGACAACATGCGGGCAACCGTTAC
>JAYTKG010000322.1:0-2913 GCA_043730435.1 Acidimicrobiia bacterium
CTTGGCGCAACGCCACAGGAAATCGTGGGCCAGCTCCTCGGATGAAGGCGATTTGAATGAGGTGACCGAACAACCCTGGGGATTCACGCCCGACATGACATGCTTGATCGTGCCGTCCTTACCCGCTGCGTCCATCGCCTGAAGCACCAACAGCACGCTGCGCTTCTCCTCAGCGTAGAGCCGCTGCTGAAGTACATCGAGTCGCAACTTCACTCGATCAAGCTCGACCTTCGCGGCCTCCTTGTGCCATCCAAGGGTTGCGCCAGGGTCGTGTGCGCTGAGCGAGAAGGGCTTGTTGTGCGCGACGCGGAGTGCGGCAATGGGGTCGTTGGCCATTTGCCCGACGCTACTTCAACTCTCGTCGGGTTGGTCGGGCGCGTACGGGCAATGGCGACAGCCGCTCTCACAGCAGTAGGCGCGCGCTGCAAGAAATGCTGCAGTGAACACCGAATTGCGCGTCGCTGGGTCGCGATACACCGGGACTCCATTCGCGACTGCGGCAGCGTGCAGCGCCATGGCCGTTTCGAAGGTCCGATGGCGAGGTCCGAAGCGATTCGGCAGCGGAACCGTCAAAAAGTGTTCCCGCAGTCGTTGCATCGCACGACGGTAGCTCCGTGTTGCTCACCGCCCAACGGTTGTGACTAAGGTGCGTTCACCGAGGTGTGATGGGGGTCACACCAGTGTCCGTGACGCCTCGGAATCACGCACTCACGCACATACGAATTGGGGGAAGAGGATGGGTCAATTGAGCACTCAGTCACGGCGCAAGCCTGGCCGCCTGCTGGCCGTTCTGGTCATCAGTGCCGGCCTAATCGGCGCCGCTTGCGGCGGCGACGACACCAGCAGCAAAACCACAGACGGGTCATCGCCGGCTTCGGAGACCACCGGTCCCGCAGGCAGCGACACCACCGCTGCGGTCGCCACGACGGCACCACCGCCAACGACGTCCGCCGAGATCAAGCCTGTCGCCGGCGGCAAGATCGTGATGGGCATCGAGGCCGATACCTCCAACCCGTGGCGCCCCGCTGAGATGGTGTGCGCCATCGGCTGCTACCAAGTCATTCGCAACATCTACGACTCGCTGGTCATGGCCAACGATGCTGGCTCATGGAGCCCGTATCTGGCCTCGGCCGTCACGCCGAACGCTGACTACACCGAGTGGAAGATCACCGCCCGCGATGGCGTCACCTTCCATGACGGCACCCCGTTCGACGGCGCCGCAATCGTGGAGAACCTCACCCGCGCGAAGCAGGGCATTCTCACCGGCAACGCGCTGCGCCCGGTCGAGACCATCGCCCTTGACCCCGCCGACCCGATGACGGCCGTTGTCACCATGAACACTCAGTGGGCAGCGTTCCCGTTCACCATGGCCAGTCAAGCCGGCATGATGGCCTCGCCCACGTGGCTGCTCGCCAGCGACACCGACGCCACGCTGAAGTCGAAGCCCGTGGGCACCGGCCCGTTCGTCTACGCCGACTACAAGCCCGACGAAGTGTTCTCGATGACAAAGAACCCGAATTACTGGAACGCCCCGTACCCCTACCTCGACGCCATCGAGTTCCGCCCGATCCCCGACTCGCTCAACCGCAGAGATGCACTGAAGAGCGGCACCGTGGACCTGATTCACAGCTCCAACGGCGAAGTGATCAGCGAGTTCCGCGAGAACACCGACCTCCCGATGGTCGAAATCACGAACAACGCCGAGACCGGTTACACGCTCCTGCACGTGTCACAGGAGGGTTCGCCGCTCACCGATGTCCGCGTCCGTTGTGCCCTCGCCTATGCGTCCGACGAGCAACTGCTCATCGACACCATCGGTGCTGGCGTCGGCCAGATCGCCTTCGGTCCCTTCTCGCCCACACAGGTCGGCTACCTCGAGCACACCGGCTTCCCGGAGGCTCAAGACATGGCCAAGGCGCAGGAACTGATCGCGGCGTACAAGGCCGAGTTCCCCGGCCCGCTGAACCTGTCGCTGGCTACCACTCAGGACCAAACCAACCTGACGATTGCTCAGCAGCAGCAGCAGTGGTGGACGGAAGCAGGCGTTGACAACGTCACCATCGACCAGATCGACCAGGGCAACTACATCGTCACCGCCCTGCTTGGCAACTTCCAGGTCTTCCAGTGGCGTAACCACGGCGGCTTCGACCTCGACCAGCAGTACATCTGGTGGCACTCCAAGGCAGCACCGCCGGTCGGTGAACTGGCATTGAACTTCGGACGTATCCGCGACACGCAGCTCGATGCATTGCTCGACGAGAACCGGGCCAGCGTCGACCCGGCTCGCAAGAAGGAAATCGCCGAGGAAGTCAACAAGCTGTTCGGCACCCAGTGCTACGACCTGTGGGGCAGCTACACCACCTGGGGCATCGTCAGCAAGCCCACCATCCATGGCGTGAACCTCTTCACCCTGCCCGATGGCGCCCAGGCTCCATTCGGTGCGGGCATTGCAGGCACGTTCTACCCGATGACCCTCTGGGTCGAGCTGTAATCAACCACATCAATTCCTAACGAGAAAGGGACCACCACCACGTCATGCGTTATGTGATGCACAAACTTGCACAAACCGTATTCGTCGTGGTGGTGGTCACCTTCCTCACCTCCATTGCACTTCGCTTCCTTCCCGGCGGCACCGACGTCATCGTCGCTCTCAAGACCGGGCCGGGGGCCACACCTGAACAAGCTGCGAAAGTGCTGGAGGATCTCGGGCTCGACAAGTCGCTGCTCGGCCAGTACTTCAGCTGGCTCAAGGACTTCGTGACCGGTAACTGGGGAACCACGTTCCGCACCAACCAGTCGATCGCCACCGAAATCAAGCGGGCGATGCCCGTCTCGCTCTACCTGATGGTCTACGGCCAGATCTTTGCGCTGGGGCTGGCCGTGCCGACCGCCGTATGGTCGGCGTACAAGCAG
>JAYTKG010000323.1:0-34317 GCA_043730435.1 Acidimicrobiia bacterium
CATCGACATTGCCGCACCGAGCGCGCCCTCCACCGTCACGCTTGCGCCTGCGTCCGATAGCGGAACACTCGGCGATCGCACCACGAACGTGACCAACCCGATCATTACGGGAACGGGTGAAATCGGTTCGACCATCAAGGTCTACGACGGCACCACCCTGCTCGGCACCGCCACGGTGAACGGCATCGGGACATGGTCGCTCACCTCCCCGACGTTGGCGGACGGCACCCATGCCCTTACCACCTCGGCTACCGACGTGGCGGGCAACCCGTCTGCTCCGTCGGCCACTCTGACGCTGGTGATTGACACCACGGCACCATCTGCTCCGCCGGTCGCTTCACTCACCTCTGCGTCGGACAGCAACATTGTTGGCGACCACATCACCAACCTCACCACGCCCGTCATCACGGGCACGGCCGAGGCGAACTCGGTGGTCACCATCTACCGAAGTGGCGTAGCCGTTGGCACCACCGTTGCCGACAACGCCGGCAACTTCGTGTTCACCAGCGCGGCACTGACGAACGGTCTCTACAACTTCACCACCACGTCAACCGACGCGGCCGGAAACGTATCTTCCCTGTCGGTTCCGTTTGGCGTCACCATCGACACCACGTCACCGGTCGCGCCGTCGCAACCGGTGCTCGCACCGACGACTGACAGCGGTGCGCTTGGTGACAGCCTCACCAAGTTCCCGAATCCGATTCTGACGGGTACCGGCGAACCCGGCGCTACCATCAACATCTACGACGGCACGACGTTGCTCGGCACCACCGCAGTCGGTACTGGCGGGGCCTGGGCCTTCACCTCCCCGATCCTGAGCGACGGCACCCATGCGCTTAGTACCACTGCCACCGATGTCGCCGGAAACATCTCGGCTGCATCCGCTGCGCTGAATCTGGCCATCGACACGACGGCACCGGCAGCCCCGTCTGCAGCGGCACTTTCGCCGGGCAGCGACAGCGGCGTGGTCGGAGACCACATCACTGCGGTGAAGACGCCGCAACTCACCGGAACCGGCGAACCAGGCGCCACCATCAACATCTACGACGGAGCAACGCTGCTTGGCACCACCACGGTCACGCCGACCGGCACCTGGGCCTACACCTCGCCAACTCTGGCCGACGGGGTGCACTTCGTCACCACCACGGCAACCGACGCAGCCGGCAACACATCAGCATCGGCCGGGTCGCTTTCCTTGACTATTGACACCAGCGTTCCGTTGGCCAACGGCGCACCGGTGCTGGCTCCGGCATCGGACAGCGGCGTGCTTGGCGACAACACCACCAATGCCACCACGCCGACAATCACCGGCACGGCAACACCGGGTTCCACCGTTTCTTTGTACGACGAAGACGACACGCTCCTGGGTACCGTTCTGGTACCGGCCAGCGGCTCGTGGAGCATCGTCACACCAAGCTTGGCCCCGGGTGTGCATACGCTCACGACCGTCGCGCTGAACGCCGCCGGCACGGTCTCGATAGCTTCGCTGCCGCTGTCCCTCACGGTTGACACCACTGCCCCGCCAGCACCCTCGACCGCCACCCTCACGCCGGCCTCCGACACTGGAATAGTTGCTGACAACATCACGAGTGATGCCACGCCGACCCTGACCGGTACCGGCGAGCCCGGTGCAACCATCAAGGTCTACGACGGCACCACCCTCATCGGCACCGTCACCGTTGCTACCAACGGCACGTGGAGCTACACCACCGGAACACTGGCGGACGGCACACACACCCTCACCACCACAGCCACCGATGCGTCCGGCAACACGTCCCCCGCATCGGCAGCAACCGCTCTGACCATCGACACGGTTTCACCACCGGCCCCACCCGCTGCTGTGCTGACCGCTGGCTCTGACAGTGGCACGACCGGCGACAACACCACCAACGTTGCCACGCCGACGCTTTCCGGAACGGCTGCGCCCGGAACGACCGTGCGGGTCTACGACGGCACGACCTTGCTCGGCACGGTGATCGCGACCGGCGCCGGTACGTGGACGTTTACGTCACCCACCCTCTCCGACGACACTCACGCCCTTACGACGACCGCCACCGACGCTGCCGGCAACGTCTCGGGCACTTCGGCTCCGCTCAGCCTCGTCATCGACACCACCGCCCCATCGGCACCGACGGCCGCCACGCTCACACCAGGTTCGGACACTGGCGTTGCCGGTGACAACCTCACCAGCGACGCCACACCCACCATTACCGGCACGGGCCAGCCGAACTCGACCATCAGGGTCTACGATGGCACCACCCTCATCGGTACAACCACTGCGGCTGCCGACGGCACCTGGACGTTTACCGCTCCGACCCTGGCCGACGCTACGCATGTCCTCACCACCACGGCCACCGATGCTTCCGGCAACACCTCCGCTCTTTCCAGCCCGCTGCTGCTTGTCATAGACAGCGCCGTACCCGGTGCGCCATCCGCGCCAGTGGTGCGAACGAGCTCAGACAGTGGAGTGATCGGTGACGGTGTCACCAATGTTGCCAGCCCGATTATCGGAGGCACCGGCGAACCCGGCGCAACCATTGCGATCTACGACGGCACAACCCTCATTGGCTCCACCGTGGTCACTGGCGACGGAACCTGGTCTTACACGCTGCCGACCCTCAGTGCCGGCACGCACACCATCACCACCACGGCTACTGGCTCGTCGGGCGTCACCTCGCCAGCCTCGAACCCGCTGCTACTCACCATTGACAGCTCGGCACCGGGTACGCCAACAGCAGCATTGGCTGCCGGAACCGACAACGGCTCGTCGTCCACCGACCTCTTGTCCAGCATCAACACGCCCACCCTTTCGGGAACGGCCGAGGCTGGCGCAACAGTGACCATCTTCGACGGCACGGTTGTGGTTGGTACCGCCACCGTGGCCAGCAGCGGCAACTGGACATTTGTTACTCCGACCCTTGCTGATGGCATCCACAGCTTTACCGCCCAGGCACGCGACCTGGCAGGCAACACGTCGGGTGCCAGCGCGGCCATGCCAATAACCGTGGCTACCCAGGCCGACCTGGCCATCACCACCACCCACTCGGGAGCGGTTGTACCCGGTAGCTCAGTTACCTACGTTGCCACCGTCACCAACAACGGCCTAGGCGATGCCTTCGATGCAACCGTGACGGACACGCTGCCTGCTGGGCTGAGCTTCACCGGCTTCACCAGCGCCAGTGCCGCATGGTCGTGCAGCGCTATTGGTCAGGTTGTCACCTGTCACTACACCAGCGTGCTCGCACCGACCACGTCGAGCATCGTGAACATAACGGCTGCGGTGAGCCCGGCCTCGCTTGGGTCCATCTCGAATAGCTCCACGGTCACGTCCATCACCCGTGATGTCACTACCCCCAACAACACCAGTGCTTCCGATGTTGCGGCCCTGGTTCCGAGTGCAAGCATGTCGGTCAGCTCCAGCCACCCGACCCGTCTGGCCGCCGGCACCGCCACGACCTACTCCGTGGCTGTCGCCAACGCAGGGCCATCCAATGCTGCCGGTCCTCTCACCCTCACGGTCACGCTGCCGGTTGGTCTGACGTACACGTCGCTCGGATCGGCCGCCAGCATCGCTGGTTGGACATGCGGTGCCACCGGTCAGGTTGTCACCTGTTCCAATCCGGACAGCATTGCAGCCACCTCGTCGAGCCTCCTTGACCTGCTGATCGCCATCGCCCCGAGCGCCACCCCGGGTGCCGCCAACGTGGTGGTGCAGGCCAACTCGCCCACAGCCGACCCCACCGCCACCGACAACACCTTCACCGACAACGGCAGCATCGTTGCCGAGGCCGACCTGGCCATCACTAACGTCAGCCCGGGTGCAGCCGTTGCTGGTTCGCCCATCACGTACAGCTTCAAGGTGCACAACTCCGGACCGTCCGATGCCAAGGCTTCGGTCAGCACGCCAATAACGGTGGTCGATACGCTTCCGGCCGCGGTTACCTATACCGGCTTCACCGGCACCGGGTGGACGTGCACCGCCCTGGGTCAGGTCGTTACCTGCACCTACAGCACCGTCATTGCTACTACGACCGATGCACCAATCGTCGGCATCACCGGCACCGTGAACGCTGCGGCTACTCCGGGTACGCCAGTCGGCACCACGGCCACCATCACTACCACACCGACCACCGACCCGAGCACGGCAAACAACTCCGTCACCAGCACCCAGTCGGTTGCCGCCGTGACCGACCTCGGTATTGCCATCAGCCACACCGGCTCGATTGTGCCGGGTAACGACATGTCCTACACCGTCACCATCACCAATACCGGCAGCGCGGCAGCGGGCCCGATCTCGGTCGCAGCCACTCTTCCCGCCGGGCTGACGTTCGCCTCCGCCGGTTCCGGTGCCGCTCCCTTCTCGTGTTCGGCGGTTGGTCAGGTTGTGACCTGCACCGCCACCGGACCGTTGGCACCGGGAACACTTTCGTTCCCGCTGGCCGTGCGCACGTCGCCCACCATGCTTGCTGGCAACGTTGACATCGTGGCTTCGGTCACGAGCCCCAGCCCGGACGCAACGACGGCGAACAACAGCGTCACCCACACCACCTCGGTAGCACCGGTCGGCGACTTGGCTCTGGCCTTGGTTCGCACCAACACCGCCGTTGCCGGCACCAACGTGTCGTACACCATGACGGTAACCAACAACGGACCAAGCGATGTATCTAGCTTCACACTGACCAACGTCATTCCCGCCGGTACCACCTTCGTGTCAGCCGGCTTCATCGCCAACCCGTTGCGCACGCTGTCGGCCGATGTCGAATCGGGCCTAGGACTCCTGGCCTCACCGTCGGCATGGTCATGCTCGCCGAGCGGATCTTCGGTGATTTGCAACTACGGCTACCTGCCAGCCAACGCGAAGGTCTCCCTGCGTCTCACGCTTCTCATAGCTTCGTCAACGATCGGGTCGTTGCGGATGCAAGCATCTGTCACCGGCCCTTCCGGAGAGACGAACTCGGCGAACAATGCTGTCGACAACGCAGCGCTCATCACCACCCAGTCGGGCGTCGTCGTAACCACCACGCCGCCAGCTTCGGTAACGCCCGGCCAGAACGCCGTGTTCACCATCAACACCCAAGCAACCGGACCCTCCGACCTTGGCGTCACCATCGTCACCCTGCCGCTGCCGGCTGGCACAAACTTTGTGAGCGCCGCAGGTGTTGGCTGGTCGTGCACCAGCGACGGCACGGTGGTGACCTGTACCCGGACCACACTGGTGGCCACCGCCTCCTCCTCCATCAGCCTTACCCTCCAGCCTTCAGGCCCGGGTGCACTGTCGGTCCAGCCGACTGTTCGGGCAGCAACGCTGGACGGCACGGTGGCTCCTCCGCAGGTGTTGGGCGCCGGCAGTGGTTCCACCACCGGAGTCGGACGGTTTGTGCCGCTCGCACCCGAACGCATCTTGGACACCCGCGAAGGAACCGGCGCCCCCAAGGCCAAGCTGTCCCCCGGACAACGCATCGACGTGCAGATCACCGGCCGGGCCGGAGTCCCTTCGGCAGGTGTGACTGCTGTGGTGTTCAACCTCACCGGCACGAACGCCAATGGCAACGGAGGCTTCGTAACCGCATGGCCCACCGGCGGTCAGATGCCCACGGCAAGCAGTCTCAACCTTGAGTCGGGCTCAACTGTGGCCAACCTCGTCACGGTTACCGTTGGCGACAACGGCATGGTGTCGCTGTACTCGTTCGCTACCACTGACCTCATCGCCGACATCGCCGGCTACTACGAGCCGGTCAACGGCACCAGCACCGCTGGTCGCTTCGTGCCCGTCAACCCTGACCGAGTGCTCGATAGTCGCAACGCCATCGGCATCGCGACCACCTCGAAGGTTGCCCGCGATACCACCGTTACGGTGCAGATCACTGGTAAGGGCGGCATCCCCTCCTCCGGCGTTTCGGCCGTGGTTGCCAACCTGACCGCGAACGGCGCTGACACGCCGGGCTTCGTGACCGCATGGCCAAGCGGCAGCGTGCCGAACGCCAGCAACGTGAACCTCGACACCGTTGGTCAGACTCGTCCGAACCAGATCATTCTGCCGGTGAGTGCCTCAGGCACAATCAACCTGAAGACAACGACCGGTGTTCACCTGATCGTGGACGTCGCCGGCTACTTCACGGATAACACTGCGGCGGCGAGCGCGTCGGGTCTTTTCGTGGCGCTGAGCCCCGAGCGAATCTTGGACACTCGAAACGGTGTCGGCACAACCGGCGGCGAGCCCGGCGCGACCGCAACGGTGAATCTTGCGGTCGCCGGGCACGCAAACGTTCCGTTGTCAGGAGCATCAACGCTGGTGGCCAACGTAACCGCAACCGACGCGACCGGACCTGGCTTCGTCACGGTTTGGCCGAGCGGAGGCGTTCCCACGGTCAGCAACCTGAACCTCGACAAGGTCGGACAGACCAGTCCGAACCAGATCACCACCCCGCTTGCTGAAAACGGCACACTGAACTTCTTCAGCTACGCCGGTACCCATCTCATCGTCGACGTGGCGGGCTACTACACGAAGTAACGGTGTGTAGCCTCGCTGCATGCATGACGACACCGACATCAGCTGGTATCCCGTCCCCGACACCTCCGATCTTCCGGAAGATTTAGCCAAGCTATTCGCCAAGGCGCAGGCCAACCTGGGCTTCGTTCCAAACGTGTTTCAAGCCATGTCGTTTCGGCCCGACCATATGCGTTCGTGGTTCTCACACTTCAAACAGCTGCATGTGCCGAGTGAGCATCTGTCGGCCGCCGACCGCGAAATGATCGCCGTGGTCGTATCGATGGCCAATGGCTGTCTGTACTGCCTGGTCGCCCACGGCGCCGCGCTGCGCGAGGCCATGGGTGACCCGGTACAGGCTGACCGCATCACGCTCGACTGGCGACGATCCGGCCTCGACGACCGCCAGACCGCCATCTGCGAATACGCCGAGAAGATCACCGTCCGGCCGACCGAGACCTCACGGGAAGACATTGCTCATCTGCTCTCGTTCGGCCTCACGCTGGAAGAGACCTGGGACGTCGCCGAGGTAGCGGCGATGTACAACTTCACAAACCGCATGGCCATGGCAACGGGCCAACTTCCCAACCGCGAGTACCACAGCCTCCACCGCTGACCGGCGGGTCGCGCGGGTGTTCCGTAGGCGCGTGTGGTTGTGGGACAACCTCGCGCGCCTACAGAACGCAGCGACCCGGGCGGCCAGGTCTCGACTGGCATAACGGTTGTGAGCGAACTCTTCGTCGAACACCGTGAAGAGACATTCCCGAACCGGGTTCGTACGGTTCTCAAGGATCTCGACGGTGGTGGTGAGATCAGCCGGCGCAAGGGTCTCGAGGTACGCGCTCAAACGTTTCAACCTCTCCGCACGCGCTTCGACGGCCTCACCGAATGTCGGCGAGGCATTTCGATCGAGACCAGGCCACGGAAAATCGGTGGAGCCCCGATTGGGCAGACCCATTAGATGAAAGTTCCCGCCGACCAGAGGCACGGTGAACCATTTGTCGATCGCGAATACAAGATGGCGCAACGTTTCGACGAACGACCATTCGCCATTCACCGACTGATGCAGTTTGGCCTCGGGGAGTTCGCTGGCCCTCGCGATTGTCGCCGCCCACGAATTTTCCAGAGCGGTCAACGCCGTACGCATGCCCTCCGGCTCAGGCGCCCGGATCAGCGCTCGCAGCGGGTACCAGGGGTCGCGCTCGTTCACGTGCCCTGAGGACGCTCACAGTGCCAAACGTTGCGCTCCCGCGCGTTGGAACAATCCGTTCGCGCATTAACCCAGCTTCTGGTCCTCTAGGGCCCCCAAATTGCTCTTACGCGCGAATGGACATGGTCTTACGCGCGAAAGTGTTCATGCGGAGGGCGGAGGGCGGCTTCGCTAGGTTGAGCGAATGCGATTCGCGTTCAGTACGTCACCACAACGGACCACCTGGCCATGGTTGTTGGAGGTGTGGCAGCGAGCCGACGCCGAAGCCGTGTTCGAGTCGGGGTGGACGTTTGATCACTTCTATCCCCTGTTCGGTGACTCCACCGAGGACTGCATGGACGGGTGGGTCACGCTCACGGCACTGCTGCAGGCCACCACTCGACTGCGTGGCGGCGTGCTGGTGTCGGGCATGGTGTACCGCCATCCGGCGGTGTTGGCCAACATGGCAACCACGCTCGACATCACCTCAGGCGGTCGGCTCGAACTGGGTGTCGGCGCCGGTTGGAACGAGGAGGAGTGCGACGCGTTCGGTATCGACCTCGGCACCATGACCGAGCGCTTCGACCGCTTTGAGGAAGGCCTGGCCATCGTGTCCAGCCTGCTCACGAACGACCGCACCACGTTTGCCGGCTCTTACTATCAAGTGACCGAAGCGATGAACAACCCCAAGGCCGTGCAAACACCGCTGCCCATCTGCATCGGCGGCAAAGGCAAAAAACGCACCCTGCCGCTGGCCGCGAAGTACGCGCATCACTGGAACTACTCGGGCAGCGAACCCACGGAATTCGCGGCATGCCGGGAGATTCTGCACCGGTCGTGCGACGCCATCGGTCGGGATGTCGCCGAGATCACGTGCAGCACGTTGCTACGTTTCAACGGTGACCGCGCCGCCCTTCGACGCGATGCCGATGCGTTCACGGCGGTCGGTGCCCAAGTGGGCATCGTCTCGGTGCCAAAGACCGAACCTGCTTCCGTCGTCACCGACATCGCCCGATTCCTCTCTTAGACCGACGCAGCCAGAGGCAGCCAGAGGAAGCCACAGGTGGCATGTTGTCCACGCCACGACGGTACTACTGCGCCGAGTCAGTCGGCCTTACGGGGCCGGGTACTCGTCGGCATTCAGAACCCACCCGGGTTGGGCCGAAAAATCGAAGCGCGGAGGACAGAAAATGTCGATCAACTGGTTGCGCTCAAGCCCGACCGCTTGCGATGTATGGATCGATGGCGGAGGAATCACCGTTACCGATGGCGACGTGCAGAACTGGTGCTCGTCATCGCGCCACTCGGTCATGTTGACCGTCCACGGTGTGCGAATGTGATGGACATACTCACCCGATAGTTGCAATGACAACTGTTCGAAATCGTCGTGGTGATGGGGCGACATTTTGGTTGCATCGCGCGGACCGACGGTGTCGCTGAGGTAGTTGATCATGATGGTGGAGCAGCGATAGATCCGACCGAATCGGCCAGCCTCGATCGGCGCATCGCTAATCGGGTACGCCCGAATGCGATAGCCACCCGGCGGTGCCGGCCAGGCCGTATACGGAGCCACGTTCGGGTCGGACGCGGCGTAGAAATCGTTGTTCTCGCACAGGCCGCAAAGGTCGGATGACTGGGAACTAAAGACTCGGATGACCTCGGCATCGACATCGCTCACCAACTGGGTGTCTCCCGGCGGCATGACAATGACGGCCGGTCCGACGACAGACACGATGTCGTCGCCGTGCGCCATGATTGCCGTCGCTCCTCTCGTGGAGAACACGACCATGTACTCATCCATCTGACCTGTCCGTACGATCGGGTCGCCTGCGTTGGACCGCACGTAGTTGATGACGCCTGATTGACTGCGGGCCCACCACATCTGCGAACCGTTGTCGCTTGTCTCGGCAGGCCGGCGCTTGTCGAACTCGAAATACTGCGGAGCGACGTTCGCGCCAGCGTTGCGGGGTGCGGAGCTGGCCAGCGATTGGCGGGGGTCACTGCGGTCGTAGGCCACAATCAGGTCCTATCATGAGAGGTTACCGGTGGTGAGGGCGTCTATCAGGACGGCGGCGTGATGACGGAGCTCGTCGCTGAGTCGTGGATCGAGGTTGGCGAGGAGTCGGTCGGTTGAGTCTGTGGCTTGCTTGACCAAGCGGTCGGCCAGTCGCTTGCCGGAGGGCGTGAGCGACACAACCGAGCGACGACCGTCATGGGCCGACTGCTGTCGTTGCACTCGCGCTGAGGCTTCGAGTCGACCAATGGCATGGGTACATGTTGGTTGCGGCAGCATCGTGTCGGTTGCGAGTTCGCCAACGCTGCGCGCTACGCCGTCGCGAAGCACGGCCAGAATGCGCCAGTCGGAGACAGCCACGCCGTCTGCGGCTATGGCGCGGTGAAACTCGTCGGACAGCAGTTGGTCGGCTCGTTGTAGCAGATAGGGCAGGTAGCCCCGGAGAAAGTCGTTCGCCACGCAGGCGACGTTAGCGGGGCTCGAGGTCGAGGACTCCGGTTGACTTGTCGAGGATGGGAGGCGACTGCACAGAGAGGAACACCAGCGACGCATCGCTGGTTCGTACGCCGTGGTACTGGCCGGTACGAATGCGGATGCGATCTCCGGCAACAACGTTGTGATCGACATCTTCGACCACGACGACCCCGTGTCCATCCAGGATGTACAGCACCGTCTCAGCTCGGTTGTGCCGGTGAATCTTTGACGTCTGTTCGGGGTCGAGCCGCACGTAGTCTGCTCCGACGATCGATTCGAGGTCGGTGCCCTGCGTCAACTGCATCACTTGGAACACGTCATTCACGTCGACCACCAGATTGCTGTCACTTACGAGTTCGTTCATGTCGATTCTCCTTCAGTTCGGACAGTGGCGCTGAGAGCAGTTAGAGCTGCGAGAAACGCTTCGTTCTCCTCGGGTGTGCCGATGGTGACGCGCAGTCCACCGTCAAGGGCACGGGCGATGATGCCCCGTCGTTCGAGCCCTTCGCTCAAAGCCGTTGCGTCCGAGCATGGCAGCCACACGAAGTTGCCGCCCGCATCAGGAGCGGGCCAGCCGAGGGAACGAGACTCTGCCACGAGACGATCTCGCTGTACCGCAGTGGCGCGGCGTCGCCGATCGAGTTCGGGCGCCTCGTCAAGAGACGCACTCGCCGCCGCTAACGCCAACCCGTTCACGGCGAACGGTGGGGGAACCCGGTTCATTAGTTCGATCACCATAGGTGAGGCCACGCAATAGCCGATGCGCAACGACGCCAAGCCATGCAGCTTGGAGAACGTGCGCAGTACGACCAAGTTTGGGTATCGGTCAACCAGTTGAGGCAGACCCGATTCGGGTTGCGCAACATTAAAATCGGCATACGCCTCGTCGATTACCACAAGCGTCGACGGGTGCGTCCGTTTAAGCAACGCCTCGATCTCGGCAACCGAAACCACCGTGCTGGTCGGATTGTTGGGGTTGGCCACGATGACCATTCGCACGTTGACCGTGGTATCGATCGCAGTCAAATCGCACGTATGGTCGACGAGAGGAACGGGAACAAAGGTAGCGCCGGCCAGATCAGCGAGGATCGGGTAGAGCTCAAAGCTCGGCCACGGCACAAGCACCCGGTCACCAGGCTGGAGAGCGGCGAGGCTGAGCTGGGTAAGAACAGCTGCCGACCCAGGACCGACGAAGATTGAACCGATCGTCACGCCAATCTGACCCGCGAGTTTGGTCCGCAGATCGCGACACGTCGGGTCTGGATATCGAGCGATGTCTCGACAAGCAGCATCAATAGCGTCCAGCACAGCCGGAAGGGGCCCGAAGGCCGACTCATTGCTTGAGAGTTTCACAGCGTGTTCAAGACCGCGCTGAGCCACAACGTCGGCCACGGTCCGACCCGGACGGTATTCCCGAAGGGTGCGCATGTCTCCATATTGTATTCACATGAATGCAACTGTCAATGCGCTAGCCGAGTTGGGCGGGATGATCCTCCTCGAGCGTCTCGTTGCGCGCGATACTTGGATTGGGCGGCACGTAGGTAGGAGATTTCGCGTGGTATTGCCCCGATTAGAAGTACGCAAGCCGACCGCTGCGATGCGGGTCGCGTTTACGCTTGCGCTGCTTGCCGGTGTCGCCGGTGTCGCCGAGCCCGTGTTTGCCTCGCCTACGATTTCAGGGATCGCCGCGCTGCCGACGAATGTGGTGGCGGCTGCCCAATCACAGCTCGGCGTGCGCGAGGTACCCGAGAACCGGGGTCGGCGCGTGCGGGAGTATCAGAAGTCGGTGAAGAACGATCACTACGCGCTCGATGCGCCGTGGTGTTCAAGCTTCGTTACGTGGGCGGGGCTCCAAGCCAAGGACCCCACGCCGTTCCGAAGTGCGATTGTGTCCGAGTGGATCGTGGCCGCCGAGAACGGTCGGCACGGGATGTCGTTCGTACGCCGGTCATCGGTGCGCGCCGGAGACATAGTGGCCCTCAAGAAGTCCGGCAAATGGCAACACATGGGAATCGTGTCATCGGCAGACAACGGCATCAGCGTGATCTCAGGCAACACCGTGGCACCCGATAAGAAGGCCGACGGCGTGTTCGAAAAGCCGCTGACCAACTGGACCAACAAGGGTTTCGTCGCCACTTTCATACGCAACAGCGGCTGAACCCGCCGACCAGCTCCTGGGCTATAACCACTCCTTCCGTTTGAACACCGCGTACAACCCGCCGGACACCAGCACGACGAGCGAAGCGGCCACCCAGACACCAGAGGTTTGGTTAAAGCCTGGGTACGGGACGTTCATGCCGTACCAGCCAGTGATAAGTGTCGGCACCGCAATGATCGCTGCCCAGCTGGTGACCTGCTTCGCAATCTGGTTTGTCCGATAGTCCCGCAGACTTAAGTTGGTCTCCACGATCGTGGCGATGAGGTCCCGCAGTGCGTCGGTCGATTCGGTGACACGGAGAACGTGGTCGTAGACGTCCTGGTAGTACGGGTACAGGTCGTCCGCAATGCCGGTATGTTCTCTCCGCATGAGAGCACTCACCGCTTCTCGCATGGGAACCACCAGGCGATGGAATCGAATGAGCGCTTGGCGCGTTTCGAACCAGTGCTTTTGCTCCGAAGGCGGGATCGGCTTGTCGGAAAAGATTCCTTCGCTGATGGTGTCGTAGAACTCATCAAAGCTCTGCACCGTGTCGAAGTATCCATCAACAACCACATCGAGCAACCCATACAGGAGAAAGCCCACTCCGTGAATAGCGAGGTCACTGGATCGGTCCCACCGAGCAAGCACGGGCTCAAGATCGAAGTCGGCATTCTTTCGGACGGTCACTAGCCAGCGATCGTTAATGAACGCGTCGATTTCGGCGACGATGAGACCACCGTCATCGTCAAGCCGCACGGCATGGCAGACAAGAAACTTGTGGCTGGAGTAGTGATCAAGCTTGGGGCGTTGATGCGCTTCGAGGGAGTCTTCGATGGCCAATTCGTGGAGGCCGAGTTCCTCGGCGAGTTCGTGAAGGTCACTAGCAGAGGGACCACAAAAGTCAACCCAGACGACGCCGCCTTCGCGAGCGAGATGCTCTGAGACGTGAGCGACCGGGAAGTCGGATTCTTCAAGGATGCCGTTGAAGTAAACACGGGTACGGATCATGAAGCCCGAGCCTCGCACGAAACCTCACACAGCGAAGTGCTTTTCGTTACGAAGCGTCGGGCGGGTCGGAGCGATCGAGCACCTCGACGGATGTGGCGCCGGTCGCTCCCATGAGGTTCGCGAGGCCCTGCGCATGAATGTGATCTCTCCCATGGAGAGCAACGTAGAACTGACCTGCGGTCGGAACGGATGCGTCGCGGATTTCGCTATCGTCACCGAGCCGGGCGTACACATTGAACAAGCCTCCAATGATCGAGCCGAGCACCACGGCGAAAAGCACGGCCAGCAGGTTTTGGGCATCGAAGGGGCGTAACAAAAGTACGACCAAGAGCGCCACGCCTCCCGCAATCGCTGCGCCGACAAGTGCACCGTGCAAGGTGCGCCGCGCTACGAATCCAGGCACATCGGCTGAGGCTGTTTCTGGCATTGAATCAAGGGCCGACTGAGCAAGGGTTACCTGCGTATCCGCCGAGGATTTTTGCATACTCTCGATTGCCCTACGGGCGGTAGCGAGGTCGTCAAATTTGCCGAGTGCCGTGTAGGCGCCCAGTTCGAAGGCACTTTCGCAGACATGGAGTGTGCCTGTCTTTTGTTGAAGGTAGTCATCAAGCTTGAGCACGTAGGCTCCATCCTTTCGGTGCTGGGGTGGTGTTGCGACGCTTACGCGTTGACGGAACGTTCTCCGCAAACGGCTGCGAAGGAGCCGATCGTTCGAAGTCGTGCGCCGAGGATCTCGTCATCTTTCGTAAGAATGGTTTCGATAGTTCCGTCGGCGGCTATCTCAAGGTCTTCGATGTGGCCGAGGCCATTGCCGTCAAGATCGAGGATCAAAAGGTGACGTGGGTCCGAGGTGATGACACTCTCGACCGCAACCACCTCAGCGCCGTCGTACGTAAGAACGTCGCCATCGAAAGAGCGCACCGCCACGACGGGAATGGTGATTTTCGAAAGCTCCACATGGGTGATTCGGTTTTGGCGGACGCGGATCCCTTTCACCTTTCCGGTCGTGACCGCGGTTTGTAAGGCAACAGCATCCTGACCAATGAGTTGGGACAGCAAAGTCATGTCCGGTCCTCGTTGATCAAGGCCAGTTCCGTCGCAAGGCCTGTGAGATCGGTCTTGATCCGCCGCTCGTACTCGTCCGGCACTATCAGCAAAGTTCCCGAAAGCCCACTGGCCGCGGCCACGGGAACGAGTCCGTCGCCCGGAGGGCCCCCACCTATCTCGAAGGCAACCACCCGAGGGTCCGGCCCGCCAAGGACAACCACGTCCTTCAGTTCTCCGAGGATTTTGCCCGATTCGGTAATGACTCGATCCCCCACAACTGCTCCGCCAGCCTCACGAAAGTCTTCTTCCTCTGACGGGTCCGTGAGGCGCGTGAGCGCTTCGGCCGTCAAGATCATGACAGCGTGAGTACCCACCGCCAACACGTGCGTAATCGGCAGCACTTCCTTCATGCGACGACCCAGGAAGCCTGACCGACGCAGAGTGAATCCGGTGATCCGTCCCTGCGATGCATCGAACAGGACATCGCGAACCTCCGCTACGTCGTCTCCGGTCGAGGCATCCACCACTGGTCGGCCGATGAGGTCTGCGCCTCGGAGCAATGCCTTGGTCATCGCTCTACCTGCGACGCACGCGGAGAGAGAGACGAGCTCTTCCGCGCAAGCAAGATTCGACCTGCACGGCGTCTGCGTATGAGCACGACGATGCTCACGGTCACCAAGAGGACCGCAACAAGAACAGCAAAAACAATTTCAACCGTCAATTGTCTCACTTACCCATCTGTAGCTCGCACGCGCATAACAGCCTCGCTTCAATACCGGATTATCAAGCTGAGAAACCTCTACCCCGAGGGGCCTCGTCGTAAACGCGATGCTGCCGTGCTGCTCCTGCACAGCCCGGGACCTGTAGCCCCTTTGTCCGACGGTTTGAAACGCCGGCACATGGGGAATCGAAGGTAGGTGAACGGCGATCAGAAAACGAAGCTAAACAGAATCGGCAGAACCTGTCGCCAGCGTAAGGAACAGAGACTCAAGCAACCAGGGAAGACATGACCTACGAACTCGATCCTGAAGGCCTAGCGGATCAACGCCCCAATCTCCGTGACGCCCTTTTTCGCCTTCAAACCTTGGTCGTATCAGCCGAGCTTTCGCGCGAACCGTTCGTCCTTTTGGACATCGATGAAGCGCGGCATCTACTCACCGAGACGGTAGAACTTTGGCGAGACGCCATCGACCTCGTCCCTGTTCCCTGCAGGCGTCGACGGGTCTGACAATCAGGCCGTATGGGCCGACAATCTGAGCTCCCCTCCGTGGTTTCGCCCAACCGCACGCAGCCGAGAGCCGCCGGTGGAGATCGCTATGGCGTATCCGGCGACCCCGATGAGCGCAGCGAGCACGAGTCGGACGGCGTCGTGCTCGATGTCGGAGGGGCTGACCGGGACCGGTACGATGGCGATGACGGCGACGTCCTGGTCGGGCACGGCGGCGAGAACGGCCAGCAGGGAGATGGCAACGTAGAGGGCCATCGTGAGCGCTTCCTGGCGCGATTGGGCCCGACTTTCCGCGCCGCGGCCTTCGCCTATTTTGCTTACATCCATGGCAGCCGTTCATTCCGCTAAGGGGCGCCCGAACAAACTTCATCGATCCTCGTTGAACGGGCGGCACCTGCTCAGTTGACACGTTGGATCACGAAGGTGGCAGCGGTTTGCGGCGAGCCAGCACTTTCACGTTGAGAGTACCTGCCACGAATTCGTTGGCGATGTCGGTGAGGCCACGGTTGTTGTTCCGGGCGTATGCGAGGAGTTCGCGGAACGCTTCGTTCATGTCGACCCGTAAGGTCGCCGCAATCATTCCTTTGGCTTGTTCGATGGAAACCCGACTGTTGAGGGCATGTTGTAACTCTCCCTCTCGTATCGCCGCTTTACGGCTGGCTAGGTCTTGGACAATGGCGATCGTGGCCACGTCGGCGAGGGCTTGAGCTAGCGCTATCTCTGGCTCGGACAAGGGCAGCGGTTTGGTGCTGAACATGTTGAGGCACCCAATGGTGAGGTCCTTCAATCGGAGGGGAAGAGCACACACCGACGGGAAGCCCGAACGCACACTGGCAGCAGCGAACTCCGGCCACGGCGAATCAAGATCGAGACGAGAGTTCGCGACCGTTTCGCCGGTGCGGAAGCTGTCAAGGCACGGGCCTTCGTCGTTCTGTAGTTGGAACAGTTCAAGCATCTTGCTTTGCTCATCGGACGCGCCGATCACGCGGAGGTTGTTGTCGGTATCGGCCAACAGAATGCCTGCCGCCGTGACGTCAAGAAGTTCCACGACGCGAGTCGTAAGTAAGGTCATGACTTCGATGACGTCGAAGTCGCTGACGAGAGTGTCGACAATTTCCACGAAGGTGGTAGCGGTAAGGGTTTGACGCTGGCGGGCTTTCGAGAGCGGGTCATCGGTCATGGTCGTTCTCCTCCTCCGGTGTGGCCCGGTCGTCGTCAAGGCGAAGACGACCAGCAACAATTTCCCTGGAAACGGCACCGGCGGTGAGCCCGTTCGCAAAAGCGTAGGCACGTATGCGAAGGAGCGCAACCGCTGGGGTGACTTGTAAGTGGACCGCAAGCATGCCGGACGCCTGAAACACCTCGGCCCGATACGACACTGCCGCATCGAGACCAGGAGCGACCGAGCCCGCCGGCGCGGCTTCCTGCAAGAACAAGATTGTTTCGGCCAAGACGGCGGAGAGGGCGATGCTGTCGCCGTTCTGCGTGGCCGTCAGCTCACCTTCTCGATCGTTATAAAGCGTGAGCACACCCACCTTTACCCCGTGGGTAGCCAGCGGAAACGCGAACACCGAGGTCACGCCGCTTTCGCGAGCCATATCAACGAACGTGGGCCAGAGAACCTCAACTCGGCCGTCGAGCACGGCAGCATTTACCGGGCTACCCGATTGGTAGGCGTCGTGGCACGGGCCCCGACCCATCGTGAACTGCAACTCCTCGAGCGCTCGCATGCGGGGGTTCGAGATACAGATCGGGCCAGCCTGTTCACCGCTCATGATGGTGATTCCCACGCCACTCACCCCTAGCAACCCGGCGCACGCACGACATAACCGAGAGTTCGGCTGTTTCGCCACCTCACGGCTGAACGCCACAGCGATGCGCATCGCCTGGTCATCCATCAAACCGATCGCCCAAGACTCGGTGACAACATCGGCGGCATCCCGTCTGTGAACATCAAGAAGGTTCTGCGATGGGCGGCGCTTGTCGTTATCACGCTGCGTCTCCTTCGGCGATAAGGAGCAGTAGCCGAGCCGGTTCGCCACGAACGTTTCGAAGTGTCAACGACCCACCTCGTCTGCGGAGTTCCGCTCTCGCGGCCATAAGGGCACCGTACCCTGAACAATCTAGAAACGATACGGCCCCGAGATCGACAACGATGTCTTGATTCTCGCTAGCCACACACGCGTCGTAGGCAACCTGGCGCGTAGCGATATCCAGCTCGCCGGCAAGCGCGACGACCACCTGCGTCATCGAACCCATTCGCCTGAGCACGCTAAATTGGGGTGGTGGCTCGGCCAGACTTATCGTCGACGTGGAGCACCCGAGAGGTTCGCCCACTGCAACTCCTAACGGTCAGGAGCGCCACCAAGGGTCCGGAGCAACGCAAAAAGGATACCGAAATCAGGATACACCATTACCTCGTTGTGCGGTAGTCGTGGCCAGCACAATCGCGAGTGATGGCCTCAGCCCGAGTTGGGCCAACTATGCACCGATTGGACCAAAATGGCTCATGGCAGTTTTCACTCTTGACGACGTGCTGGCCATCCGCATGAGGAATCTCCTGCTCGCCACCCGCGAGGCCCGGTCACCGGCCGATGTCGTGACATGGATGGGCGCTATGCAGGCCCAGGAGTTGGCGAGCGGCGAATGGTCGTTCGGTGTCCGGTGCAGTGGCATGACGCAGGCTGATATTCATCAGGCCACCGTTGACCGCGGCATACTGCGCACCTGGCCCATGCGCGGCACCGTTCATTTCGTCCCGCCTGCCGACGCTAAATGGATGCTCGAAGTCACCGGTGTTCGGGCGCTTGCCGGTGCGGTGCGCCGCCGAGAACAGCTGGGACTCACCGCACCAATCGTGAACCGAGCGGCCGAAGTTCTCTACGACGCGTTGAACGGCGGCCGTTCACTAACGCGCAGCGAATGTGTGCAGCTGCTGATCGATGCCGGCGTGCACACCGCATCGGAACACGGCTACCACCTCCTTTGGTACGCATCTCAGATCGGCGTCACGTGCATCGGCCCGCAACAAGGCAAAGACCAAACGTTTGTGCTGCTCGACGACTGGGTGCCGAACCCAAACGTGCTCAGCCGAGACGAAGCACTCGCCACGCTCGCCGTGCGTTACTTCCGCAGCCACGGGCCCGCTACCCGTAGCGATTTTGTGGGCTGGACCGGGCTCACCGTCACCGACGCGAAGCGCGGCGTTGAGCTCGGCAACGACGCACTCACGACGATCGACACTGCAAGCGGACCCATGGTCACCTCGTTAGCGTCACTCGATCACATTGCGGCGAGTGCGACACCTAAGGATGACCTGCTTCTGCTGCCAGGTTTTGATGAATATCTCCTCGGCTACAAGGACCGCAACGCCATGATCAGTCCGGACCGTATGAATCAGATCATCCCTGGAGCGAACGGCGTCTTCAAGCCCACCATCGTTGCCAACGGACGCGTGATCGGTACCTGGAAAAGGACGGTCAAAACCCGACATGTCGAAGTCCGGGCGTTCCCGTTCGAAAAGTTGACCACGCGACAAACTGTGGCGTTCACGAGCGCGGCCCGTGCATACGCCGACTACCTAAAACTCGAACCAAAGATCATCTAGCAAGAGTGGAATGCTGTCGACATCGATCAGATCCGGCAGAGCGTCAGCAACTGCTTCGATCGACGCGATGTAGCTCTCGGCTGTCTCCACGGCGATCCAACGACGCATTCGTAGCCGGGTCAGCAAGACATCTCTGACTTCGGCGAGGATCCCCTCGCAGACCACGACCTCGAAGTCAGCGCCCTCGGGCCAGACTTGCACAATGCGATGCGGCGTTCCCTTCTGAATCGCTCCAGACACGAAGATATTGGCGTCGAGGACGACCTTCACAACTGCGGACTATCGCGGGCGGCGGGCGCGGCGGGATGCACTGACCTCTTCGACGGCGGCGACCATCGCCTCGGCTTCTGTGAGATCGCCGTTCTTCGCAACGTTGCGGGCGAGCGCCGATCGAGTCTCGCGGCTGAAGTATTCCCAAGCAGATTGACGGGTCATGCCGAGGGCCTCACCGATTTGTTCCCACGTTGCGCCGTCGGCTCGAGCGGCGGTCATCGTTGCGCGTCGAAGTCGATCGAGTTCGGCCTCACCAACGGCGAGTTCCCGTAACGCATCGAGCGGGTTCGATGGCAACGCTTCGGCGATTATCACTCCCATGCCTGTCAGGATATCCTGACGGCGCCGAGATCGCAACGGGTTTCGGTATCGTCCCCCGCAGATCTGGCGAGGAGTCACTACCAGACCGGGATCGACGTACCCGCTGCAGCGTGCCTCAGGGTGATGTTTGGGTGTGCTGGGCGAGGCGGACGAGGTCATCGATTGGGAGCACCGCGATATCCACCTTACGGTCGGCGGCGAACATGGCGATCGGTTCTAGGTGGCGGGCTTCGGTGCCGACGTAGATGGTCGTGCTCTGCGTCGTGAGCAATCCATCAGTCGCTTGAGCCGACAGTTGAGCTGCATGCATCGTAGGCACCTCGGCATCCCCGTGTTTGCTCTGTCCGCGGTTCTTTCCGAGGAATCGGCAGAAATTAGGCCGGAGTGCCGGTGGCTGGCCAGAGTGGGAACAGGGTCGGTGCGTCGGGGCGCGCGCCGCTAGTGAGGGCGATATCGCCGACGTAACGCGCGGTGAACGTACGGCGTGCGAACTTCCAGCCGTCCGGGCGTCGCACATGTTCATCTTCGTATCGGCCGGCGATAAAACGTGGCTGGCCATCGGCCAGGATTTGAAACTCGGTGATCTGCCACCGTGCCCGAGCGTGGTCGCCATCGAGTTGGACGACGCCGCTATGCAGGAGTTGCATGACGACTTGGTAGCGGGCAACGGTGGCGCGCAAGATCTCCAAGATCGCCGTCCGGCCGACAACGCTGGGACGGTCCATCATGGCGAACACGGCATCCTCGTCATAGACAGGGAAGATGTCGTCGATGTCCATGCGGTTGATGGCGTCGGTGTACGAGGCGGTGAGGGTGCGGATCGCGTGCTCATCCACGAGGTCATTGTGCGTCATGTGGGCATTCCTTGTATGAAGCGCTAGTCGCCGAAGCCGTCCAAGTGGGTGGAATGCCACGTCCAGGCGCTCTGGATGATTTCATCCAGGCCGTACACCGGAGTCCACCCCAGAACGTTCTTGGCCACTGTGTTGTCGGCGAAGACTTGGATGGGGTCCCCTGCCCGACGGGACGACAACGTTCGGGGAATACGCACGCCCGAAATGCGTTCGGTGGTGTCGAGCACTTCTTTCACCGATGAGCCCACACCAGTGCCCAAATTGATGGCGGTCGTGGCCCCCCCGTCTTCGAGATAGCGCAACGCCAGCAGATGGGCGGCAGCAAGATCGTCGACGTGGATGTAGTCGCGGATGGCAGTGCCATCTGGGGTGGGGTAGTCGGTGCCGAACACTTCGACTGGCCCGCGTCGCTCCAGCGCCGACTTCATCACGATGGGCACGAGGTTGAGGCTGACCGTCCAGTCCTCCCCAATGCCACCTTCCATCGATGCTCCGGCCGCGTTGAAGTAGCGCAGGCTGACCGAGGTCACACCGTGGCACCGGTCGTACCACTGCAAAATCTTTTCGAACATCAGCTTCGACTCACCGTAGGGACTCTCGGGTCCGAGCGACGCCTGCTCGCTGACCGGCACGATGTCAGGCGTGCCGTATACCGCGCACGTGGAGGAAAAGACGACGCGCTTCACACCAGCCGCGCACGCGGCTCGGAGCATCGCGTGCGCGTGGGCGACGTTGTTGTCGAAATAACGCTCGGGTTGTTCCATCGATTCACCCGCTGCTTTGTAGGCGGCGAAGTGGATAATGCTGTCGACGGCGTGGGCGGCAATGGTCTTGGTGATGAGTGTCTGATCGGAGATGTCACCTTCTACGAACGGAACGTCAGGGATTGCCTTGAGGTGTCCGTATTCGAGACTGTCGAGCACCACAACATCCTGTCCGGCTTCTCGTAGGGCGCGCACGGTGTGGGAGCCGATGTAGCCGGCGCCCCCAGTGACGAGTACAGCCATGATGTTTCTCCTCGATCGAAATGACCAGCCACGATACCAAGGTGGCTTGGGATCGCCCGCGTCGCTTCCATGATGCCGACGTCGGCGGCTGATGACGTCAGTCGGTGGTGGGAAGCGCCTTGCGTTTGCGGTTGACGATCAGCAGCGTGCCACCAGCAAGGCAGGCAACGCCGGCGACGGTGAGGGTACCGCCAATGTTGTTCCCTGACTTGGGCAGGGTTCGTGAGGCGGCAACTACTGCGCCGGCGGCTGGGGCTTTGACGGAGACCGGGTTACCGGCCGGGGCAATGCTTACGCCAAGCACCTCGGGGCACGTTCCCCCGCCCGCCTTTTCTAACTCCGTCGCAAAGTCGGTGTTATTCGTGACGGCATTTGCGGCGATGATCTTGCACTCGTCAGCCGTTGGGTCTCCCCTATCTGCACTCGCAGTAGTGGTACCTACTGTTATTACGGTCGCCGCTGATAGCAGTACGACACAAGCCCACCTGCGCGTGCTTTCCACCAATGTGTTCACGGTCAACCCTCCAAAGTTTCTTGGTAGTGTAGAAGACTTACTTCTCATATGGTACAGGTCAAAAGGACTACGAGCGGATCGCGCGATAATATCGGCAAGTCATTGGCGAATAACCATGACTACCCGAGCCTCAACCTTGCAGAGGGTGGCAACGCAGTGCGAATGTCGGTTGCCAACATCTCGTTAGAAATGGGCGCACCACATGCCGAACAACCCAGTTGACGCACCATTCGAGATGTCAAAAGGCGAAACTCCTCAACCAGAAGTTGCTCCCGTCGGCGCGTTGCCTCCCGCAGAAGGGCTGCTTCGCGGCAGCATTCCAAGGGGACGGGCCGACTTGGCCGAGTCGCTGCTCGTTGCGCGGGCGCGCCTCTGGAAGGCGCTAGACGAGACCCGCTTTAACGAGAGCAAGCTTCGATCATTCGCAGAGCGCGGCGGATGCGTCGTGTTCGAACACACGCCGTCGGTGCTGGCTCCCGGAGCTGATCCGGACATCGAGCTGACGGTCCGCATGGCCGAAGCGCCCGATTGGCTCGACCGCATCGATCGGTTACGCAAGGAGATTCGCGCTCGTCAACAAGAGATGCGGGATCGGCGCGGCCCGTTCAAGCAGAAGAAGAATCGCGCCGGGTCTACCGTCCTCGATCAACTCCGGGCCGAAATGGAAGCCGCCCGCATCAGTCTGGGCACGTGTGAACGAGACGGACTCGCGGCAATCACCGAACATCGCAGGCGGCTTGGCCGAGATCTGGCGGGAAGCCGAATGTCGCTGGCGGAGCTTGATCGGCACTCGTCGGACGAGAGCGAGCTGCCGTGGGATCTTGGTCGGTGGCAGGCGTGGGAACCAACGGGTTCGTCGGCCCTCACGGAAGTCCGCATCGGCACCCTCCAAGAGGACCGATCCGGTGATCTGCTCGACCTGCCTCTCATGGTTCCTTTCATCGGCGCCGGAAAGCCCTTGGTGCTGGCCAGTCAAGGCGACGACCAGCACAAACGGGCAGCCGCGCTCATGCAGTCTCTCGTCGTGCGAACAGTTGCCATGCTCCCCCAACACGCCCGCTACACGCTGCTCGATCCTGCCGGGAACGGGTTGGCCTTTCCCATGGCTCGAAACATGCCTCGGGTGGCTCTCGGAACCGGGGATATACGACGTGACCTCGACGATGTCACGCGCGAAATTCAGCGGGTGATTCGCACCTATCTCGATCCGAGTCGGCCAACGTTTGAAGACATTCCCGACGAAATGCGTCTGGCCGAGTGCTATCACTTCGTCTTCGTCGCCGACTTCCCGAACGGCTACGACCTTCGAGCGCGCGAAGCACTTCAGTCGATCGCCCGGACGGGGCCAAACGCAGGTGTCTACGTCGTGTTACACCTCAACCGCGACAAGGAGCGTCAGTTCGCAGGTGATCCGGAGCAAACCAGCCTGGAAGGCGCTCACGTTATAGACATGGCAGACACCGCTGTTCAAGTTGCTGAAACGGCGGGCGCAGTCGTGTTCGATGAAGCACCGTCGGTCTCCCTACAGGAGCTGATATTCAGTCGGATCCGCCTGGTGCCGCCGCGTGACCAACCAATAGCGTGGGACGATCTCAACTCCCTCCGGGAAGAAGAGTGGTGGAAGGAATCGAGCGATCAGCTGATCTCGGCTCCCATAGGACGTCACGGTGCCAATCAACCGCTCAGTGTCCGGTTCGGGACCGATCATTGGGAACAGCGGACCTGCGTCCACGGGATCCTCGGAGCGATGCCCGGCGCCGGCAAGTCGACGTTCTTCCACAACCTGATCAGCGCCTTGGCCATCCGCTATAGCCCTGAGGAGCTCCAATTTCTGCTGATCGACGGAAAGTTTGGCGTCGAATTCCAACCGTACGTCTTCCTCCCCCACGCGTCAGTTGTGTCACTGCGCACATCCCCGGCAATGTCGCGAAGCGTGCTGTCCGATGCCGTCGCCGAGATGGCTCGTCGCAATGGCATCTTTGCCCGGTCCGGTGTCGTAGATCTGCCCGGCTACCGGCAGCGCAAGTCGCCAGAGGGAAATCTCCCCCGCCTGCTGCTGATCATCGACGAGTATCAGCAGCTGTTCGACGGTGACCGCGACGGTGAGGCTTCGGCCAACTTGCTGCGTCTTTCGCAACAGGGACGTAGCTCCGGTATCCATATGCTGCTGGCGTCGCAGCGCTTCGACACCGCCGGGATGCTCCATAGGGCCGACATCTTCGGCAACATGCACCTCAGAATCGCAATGCAGCTAGCGCAAGCGGACGCGGCGACCCTCACCGACTTTGGCATCAAGGGCCGGCGACTCATCGCAGCAACGTGTGATCGCACCGGTCGGCTGGTCATGAACGAGCGCGCCGGAGACGACGAGGCCAACGTAGCGGGCAAAGCCGCGCTCATCGACAGCACCCGTCGTGATCAGATCATCGCCGCTCTCGCCCGCAAGGCGTCGGCTTCCGTCGGCTTGTCCCGAGTGCGCACCGTGGTGTTCCACGGTCAGGCCCAACCAGATTTCATCATGAACCCGCACGTCCAGGAGTTGGCCAGTCGCAGACGTTGGCGAGATGCGGTCGAACTGGAGAACTTCGCCCGGACCCCCGTCGAGCGGCTCGGACTCGGCGAGAGCGACTGGCTTGCGGCCGAACGTCCCCTCGCCTTTTTCGTCGGCCAGGAATTCAACGTACGTGGGCACGCGTTGGTCGTGGTGAGACGGCGAGCAGCCGAGAATGTCCTCATTCTCGCGGAGCATCACCTCGTACGCATTGCGCTGGCGGCGACAACGTTGGTGAGCGCCGCGCTCGTCGCGTCGCCTCCTGATCTCAAGGTCTGGGTTTCCGACCGAAGCATCGAGTCGACGCCCTGGTCGGAAGCGCTCGAGACGGTCACCAGCTCGCTGGCCGCGGTGGGATACGACGTCTCGTTTGGTCGGAACACCCCCCACGCAGAACAGCTGATTCAGCGTGCGGTGAACGAAGTGGAGCGGCGCACCGCTATGCCGGAATCGGAGCTTTTCAGCCAGCCAAGCATTGTGCTCCTTCTCCAACAGCCCGACCGGATCACCTCGTTGCGACGGCTCACCGATGACTTCGGGCGTAGAGATTCCGTGGCGGGCGTGGTTTTGCGGCGGCTTCTCGCCGACGGTCCCACGCTCGGCATCCACGTCGTGCTTGCCGTTCCATCATTGGGTGTGCTGCGAAGCGTGGTCGCTGACCGGGTGATCCAGTCCGAGGTTCGCCATCGCCTTGTGCTTCAGATGTCGGAGGATGATTCGTTTGCGGTGGTCCGCTCGGCCCTAGCGTCGAAGTTGCAGGCCGATGGGGACCGCCCGGTGGCCGCGCTGGCGTTCGACAGCCATTCACAGTCAACGGTTCGTTTCAAGCCCTATTCACTTTCGCTCGACGACGAAGAAATCGGCAGCCCGTCGGGACGACTTGACCTCATGTCCCAGGTCACGCGGATTGTCCGCCAGCTTGCGGACCGGGTCGGATGAGACCGACGGTCCGACCGCCATGACCGAGACCATCTCCGCCATTCACGCAGCGCACATCCTGATGGCAAGCGAGGATCTGCTCGAAGAACTCGACCGATGGTCGGCCTACGCCAGCGCGGCCGAGGACGAAGCCCGGTACGCCACTACACAAACGGCCTCTGAGGTCGCCGTTGCAGCTAGGGGCGCGGCCGTGGTGCGCGATCGGGTGGAACGCAACAACGGAGATCTCGCCGCACAAGAGGCCTACCTGAATGAAGCCACCGCCGACGCTGCCGTAGCAACGAAACGACTCGAGGACCAGCGGGAGAGTTGGTTGCATACGCAACTGATTGCGAGTGAATCGGCCACGTCATGGGCTGAGGAACTTGCCTTCTCCGAAAAGCAGCTGTTTGGATTGCGCTCCCGACTTCGGCGCGCCATTCGCCAGCACGATGCGGTACTCCTCGGCGCCGAGAACCGATCGCGCACCGAGAACCTCTACCGCCGAATTTTCGAGCGTGGCTACCTTCATGAGGAGCCGAGCCCGCGCGAGATGCAGGCGCTTCTGTCAGAGCTGCGGGTCGAGGTCGCCGCAGCCGAGGAGCAGACCGAGCGTTGTAGGGCTGCGCTCGGCTCGGCGTCCAGAGGCCTTGATCTCGCCACTGATGCTGTGGCCGAGATCAATAAGAGTCTCCAAAGCGTCGACCTGGCCAGCGACTACATCGCAGGAGCGCGTCAGGCGTGCCAGATGGTCCGCGGCCTGGTGGCCGGGCAGCACCGGTCTGTAGAAGGTCTGGCCAAGGACGCTGGGCAAGCCAATCGCTGCTTCGAGCAGGCCAACTACGTATTGAACGCGCTGGGCAGCACGTACGACGACGCCGTGCGCCACCTTTTCGACACACGATCGCTTGTGGACGAACGAATTTCGTCACTCAGAGACGCGCTCCAAGCCGACGGTGAGGCCGTCCAATGAGTCGCGAGGTTCTCAACCGCCTCCGTGCTCAGACAATCGTCTTGAGCGATCTGCCCACCGAGGTCATTGGCCGGTCGCGAGACGTTGCACTGGTCGAGCTGGAACGTACCCATCTGCGTCCGCTGAACGAGGCCGCCCTCGACCTTCTCCGTCGACTTTCGCAACACGCCGATCTCGTCGAAGAAGCAAAGCGTCTGGCAGCCAAGGGCAGACAACGCGGTGACGAGACGTTGCGCATGGAGGCGACCATTGCCTCTGAGATCGACCGCATCGTCGAAGATACCGCATCGGCAAACGGGCACGTCTTCCTGGCAATGGGAGTCGAGCAGCAGTTTCGGCATCGCGAGCTCGCCGTGCTGCGGCTTGTGCGCGAAGCCGAGCAGCTCGGCACCGGCCTGGCGGTACGTTTGTGACCAAGACCAAGCGGTCGTCGCGCCGAGCGCGGCGCATCACCATTGCAATCTTCCTCTTCGCCTTCGTCGGCTGGTTGGGATATTGCGCAAGCCTCGGCCTGTCAGCCAAGTCGCATCTGCAGACAGCACAGGAGCATCTCCGTACGCTGACTTCCGGAGATAGTTCCCTCAAGTCGCTGGTGGACGGCGACCAATCCTTATTGCTCCAGGCCCAAGCAGAGCTGTCGAAGGCTCACCAGGACCTCGACTCGCCCGCCCTGGGGATAGCGGCGCCGTTGCCCTTCGTCGGAACGCAGGTGCGTTCGGCTAGGGCGTTGACCACGACGGCGAAAGTGCTCGTGGACGCGGCGGTGATTGCGGGCACCGACTTGACCCCGCAGCGGCGTAACGGGATATCGCGCATAGTCCTCCTTGACCGAGTTGCCGTTGCCGGCCAGCACCTCGCCGTTGCGGTGAATGCGAGCGACCTGGGCCCGTCCAGCGGGTTGATCGCCCCATTGGCCGAAGCACGCGACGAAATGTCACGGCAGTTGGCTACGATCAAGACGCCGTTGGATCGTACAAACGCAGCCATCCCGGGTCTGAGACAGATGCTGGTCGGTCCGAGCCACTTTCTGCTGGTGGCCGCCAACAATGCCCAAATGGCTTCCGGCTCTGGACTTCCGCTGGCCGTCGCCACGCTGGACGTAACCGAAGGGCAGATGCAGGTCGGACCTTTCGAATGGACTGCGGCCATCGACGTACCCGCTGGGTCGGTGCCATTGCCCGGTGAACTAGCCGATTTGTGGGCGTTCGCCACCCCGCAGGACACGATCCGTCGCGCCATCGTCACCCCGAGGTTTCCGGTTAGCGCAAAGCTCATGGCTGATCAGTACCGTGCGGCCACGGGGCGAGCGGTCGACGGAGTGATGCTGATCGACATCGTGGGCCTGCAGAAACTGGTTGCCGCTGCGGACACACCAGCCGAGCCCGGCTCCATTCCAGCCGACCAGCTCATCGGCGAGCTGATGAACGGGCAGTACTTGAAGGTGGACTACGGCGACCCCGACGGCATCGTCGAACGCAAAGAACGAGTGGGTGACGTCGCCCGCTCGGCTGTCTCGACGCTGCTCGACCCAAACGCAAGCCTGGTCGGTCTGTCGACCGCTCTGAGCGATTCTATTTCCGGACGGCACCTGGTTTTGTGGTCATCGGCCCCCGAAGTCCAGCGCGCTTTCGTCAGTCTTGGCGCACACGGGGATCTGGTCGACACCTCTGTAGCGGTCAACCTGCAAAACGAGGCATCCAACAAGCTGGACTGGTTCGTTCGTGTCGGTGCCAAAATGACGGCCAGCCAAGCATCGAACGGAGACAGGAACATGACCGTCGAAGTCGATATCACCAATATCGTTCCCGACGGGCAACCGGCCTATGTGGCAGGCCCTTCGCTGAGAGTTTTGTCGTACGGCGATTACGTCGGCTACCTGACGATCAATGTGCCAGGCGCAGCCACCAATCTTCACCTGGGTGACGATTCACCCTTGATTGTCGCGGGGTCGGACGGGCCAACCTCAACCATTGGGCAACTCGTCAGTATCAAAAGAAACGCCGCTACCAAGGTGACCTTTCTGTTTACTCTTCCGGCCAGCATGGCAACGCTGCGGGTCGAGCCCAGCGCTCGCTACCCCGCGGTTTCCTGGAGTATGGGTCAGGTGACTTGGACCGACGAGCGGGCCCACACCGTCTTATTGTCGAGTGCTGGTGCCTTGGCGCCACCTTCATGACCCCGGTCTGTCAGCCCGTGCAAGACTTCCGTAGTAGTCCGAACGGCCCCCTTGATGTTGATAGGCTGCTTTCCTATGCTGCACGCGACGAAACGGACGGCGCGGGCGGTGAGTGTGAGTATGAGCATTAATACAGAAGTCAACGCAACCCATAGCACAGCAGCCTTCAACGGCACTGAACGATCCTTGGCAGGCGTTCAACGATCCGGTCGCCGAAGAATGCTGGTGGTTGCCGCAGACGGAACCGCCCTCACTCTGGCCCTCATGGTCGCTCTCGTGCTTTTCGCGAAGCCGGCCGCCGGGCTGCCCGCTCTTTCCCAGACCACGGTGCTGCAGGCGCTGGTCTTTGTGCCAGTACGTCTGCTGTGCTTCGCCCACCTCGGTCTCTACCAATCCCGCCGGGTTGCAACCCACAGGGCCGAGATTACCAAAGTGGTAAACGGCCTGCTTTGGGGCTTTTTGATCGAGGCCGGGTTCTGGTTCATGGTGAAACAGCCTCCACCACGGTCGTGGAGCGTGATAGTGGTCGGGTTTTCTGTCTTCATGGTGTCTATCGAGCGCGAAATAGTGCGAAGCCACTTTGTTCGGCTTCGCAGGTCCGGCCGCATGTCAAGAGCGGTGCTCGTCGTCGGCAGTGGGCGAGCCGCCCGGGATGCGGCATCAATGGCGCAGTCCGACCGCGATCGCGCGCTCGAAATCGTCGGCTACGCCGATGACCTTCGCCCCGTCGGCGACTATGTGGATGAAGGTCGCCTCGTTGTCACCGACCTCGACGGGTTGGTGTCCTACGCCCGAAAGGTCGGAATATCCGGCGTGGTCGTGCCGAGCAACGAGGTATCGCGACCGAAAATGGCCGCCATCCTGCGTGAACTCGCCTGGGAAGGCGTGTTCGTCGACGTCACATTCGGCGTCGACGGGATCGATCCGGAACGTACCTTCGCCCGGTCGATCGGCCAAACTCTTTCGGTGGTCATTGAACCGATCACCAATTCGGGCTGGCGCCCCGTCGCCAAACGCCTCACTGACATCATCGTGGCGACAGCAATGTTGATCATCACCAGTCCGCTTCTTTTGCTTACGGCGCTGTGCATCCGGCTTGAAAGCGCTGGTCCCATTCTTTTCCGTCAGGCTCGGGCGGGCTGGAACAACGAAGTATTCTCATGCCTGAAGTTCCGTAGCATGGTGAACAAAGCCGACGAGCACGAATTCGCCGAATGGCAGATCGAGACCTACGGCGGCTTTGCCATAAAGTCAAAGGCTGATCCGCGGATCACGGCGGTCGGCCGATTTATTCGTCGTTGGAGCATCGACGAACTGCCACAACTCTTCAACATCTTGAAGGGCGACATGAGTCTGGTGGGCCCTCGGCCGCTCCCGCTGGATGATGTCCTGCTCACCGAATGGCACCCCATTCTCGACCATCGGCACCGTGTCCGCCCCGGTCTCACCTGCACATGGCAGGTATCCGGACGGAGTAACACCTCTACCGACGAGCGAAAGCGACTCGACGTATTTTACGTCGACAACTGGACTTTTTGGGGCGACATGATGATTCTTGGCAAAACGGTTGGTGCCGTTGTGCGAGGCGAAGGCGCGTGCTAGGACATTCAAGCGGTCGCCGCGACCGTAGAAAGCGAAGCCGCTCATGACCGGTGCCCGCAGAATATTCGTAGCGGGGCACCGAGGGCTCGTCGGATCAGCTCTGGTGAATGCGCTGCGGCAAAACAGCGACGACCAGTTGCTGCTTGCCACCAGAGCCGAGCTCGACCTGAGGGATCAGAGCGCGGTCAACCAATGGTTCGCCGCTCATCGGCCCACGCATGTGTACCTCGCTGCCGGCACCGTCGGCGGCATCAGCGCCAACTCGTCGCGTCCGGCCGAGTTCTTGTACGACAACCTCATGATCCATGCCACCGTCGTGCACGCCAGCTATCTGAACGATGTCGAAAAGCTGCTGTATCTCGGAAGCTCCTGCATCTACCCGCGACTTGCCGCGCAGCCGATAACCGAAGAAGAGCTGCTGACGGGCCCGCTCGAGCCCACCAACGAGGCCTACGCCATTGCAAAGATCTCCGGAATCAAGCTGTGCGACAGCTACCGCAAGCAGTACGGCGCCAATTTCATCTCGGCCATGCCCACCAACCTGTACGGTCCGAACGACAACTTCGACCTCGAATCAAGCCACGTCCTTCCGGCCATGATCCGCAAGTTCCACGATGCTCGTGAGCGTGGCGACACCACGGTGGAGTTGTGGGGAACCGGTAGCCCCATGCGTGAATTCCTTCATGTCGACGACCTCGCCAAGGCCTGCTTATTCCTGATGGAAAACTACGAGCAACCCGGTCCCATCAATGTGGGCACCGGGGTTGACGTCACCATCAAAGAACTGGCGCACCTCATCCGCGACGAGGTATTTCCCGATGCCGAAATACGGTTCGACTCGTCGAAACCAGACGGCACTCCACGCAAGCTGCTCGACGTTTCCAAGCTAGGAGACCTGGGCTGGCAGTACTCCATCCCGCTTCAGGATGGCATTCGCTCGACGTATCGGTGGTTCATGGCGAACTTCAACGCCCGTAATACGAACGCGCCGCTCGTCGAGGTTGCGCCTCGGTGAGGAAAGACAAACCAACGCTGCTCATCCACGATTTCGTGGGCTACGCATTCACGATTCAGCTGGCCGAGCTTCTCGGCGAGGGCGTGGAGTACGCGTACTGTGCCACGTACGCATCACCAAAAGGCGATAGCAGCGGCTCGCACATACCCGTGCACGCCATTCGCACAAGCCGTGGGTTCGAAAAGTACGGCCCACGACGAATACTTTCCGAAATCGAATACGGCCTGCGAGCGTCCGCGTTGGTGCTCCGCAACCGGCGAGCCACCGTTGTGTCGGCCAACTGTCCGATCGTCAGCCAACTGATCCTCTTTCTTGCCGCACGACTGGTGCGCGGCTCGTTCGTCTTTTGGTTGCAGGACATCTTCGGGTTGGCACTCGACAGTGACCGCTTCGAAAGGGAACGGCGGTCCTACAAGATTGCTGCTCGCGGCATCGGCGCGATCGAGCGCTTTCTCCTGCGCCACAGCAACCGAGTGCTTTGCATCAGCAAGGAATTCGCCAGCTACGTCGAAGGGCTCCGTGTGCCGGTCAGCAAAATCGAGATCCTTCGGAACTGGGGCGACATCGACGCGGTATCGCCGGGACAACGTGAGAACCCCTGGTCGGCTTCGGTCGGTCTGTCGAAACGTCCACGGTTTGTCTACTCGGGAACCCTCGGCCTCAAGCACGACCACACGTTGCTGCTCGACCTCGCCCAAGCCCTTGCAGGGGTCGGCGGTGAACTGGTTGTGGTGACTGAAGGTGTTGGCGCTGATCGTCTCGCAGCCGACCGGGCAGACCTGCCTCTCGTCCTGCTGCCCTATCAAGACGCACGCCAGGTCACCGATGTCCTGGCCAGCGCCGACGTTCTGGTGGTTCTGCTGGAAGCGGACGCTACCGAGTATTCGGTACCCTCCAAAGTCGCCACATACCTCTGCGCCGGACGACCGATTCTGGGGTCTCTGTCCGCACGCAACGATGCGGCCCGACGAATTCTGGAGGCCGGAGCCGGCGTCATCGTCGACCCCGACGACCGGCTCGGTTTCATCCGAGAGGCACTTGTTCTGTGTGCGGCCGATGCCAGCGAACGTGAACGACTGGGCCAGCGGGGCCGGGCATACGCCGAGCGGGAATTCGCCCCAGCGGCCATCACCGCCGCATTCGTTCATGCGGTCTTTGCCGGCAGCGACCGCCAACGCTTGGACGTCGTTCCCCGTGCCCAATGAGCGTCGGGAATTTGGTTACGTTCTCGCTTCCCAGACGGCTTCGAGCGGGTCCAACGTCCTGCCACTCGCAGCTGCGCAGGTCTGCGGACCGGCATGCCTCGGCGGCGCTTCCATTGTCCTGACGTTCTACCAAGTCGGTCTCGGGCTCTTCCGATCGATCTTCGCCGATGTGTCTCTTGCGAACCCAGAGACCGAGATGCTTCCTCGGCTTCGGATGACCGTGATGATTTCCTCGGTGTTCTCCGTTGTCAGCATGGTGGTCGGCCTCATCTGGTTTCCCCATCTCCGTACTCCACTGACGGTACTGGCGCTCGGCTTCCCGTTGCTCTTCGCGCAAGACCTCATTCGCTACCGCTCTTTTGTCGTTCGGCGCGCGCTTCCCGCTGCGGCCACCGACGTCGTCTGGTTCGTGGTCTTCGCCGCTGAACTTGCGATCATTTGGGCATTCCACCACACGTCCACATTCTCCTTGATGGTCACCTGGGTCGTCGCGTGCGCGGTGTCGATCGGACCCGGCGTACTGGTCGAGGAACGCATGATGCGACGAACATTGCCGACGGTCGATCAGCGCCCGCTTTCTCGGTCGCCCGGACTGCGTCTGGCCGACATCGGCAAGGCATCCCGACTCGTGCGCGCGCAGTACGTTGGCGAATTTGTCATCGTCATGGTCATGTCCATCGGACCGTCAGCCGCAGTAGGGGCCGTCGGTGGCTCGGTAAGCTACGGGCTCTTACGACTAGGACAAGCGCTCCTCGGACCGGCCGCAGTGCTCTACACCGGCCTCTGCAACTACTTCATGCCCCGCATTGCGGTTCGTCGGGGAACGTCGCTGGCAGACGAGATCCGCATCAGCTTCCTTACCGTGGTCACGGTGGTTGTCTGGGGTGGCGTGCTACTCGGAGCCATCACGTTCGCTTCGCCGCGGTTCGGCTCGAAAACCTGGGCCGATTTGCGTCCGTGGGTTCTGGCCGTCACCGCGGCCTACGCCGCAATGTCCTTGAGCGGCGGTGCTCTCGCCGGCATGCGCGCCCGCGGTATGCAGCCAATGGCCCTTCGACTTCGAGTCGTGGCCGCTGTGGCGCTCACGGGTACAGCCGGGCCGATGTTCGCCCGCTGGAGTATCAGCGGGTACGCCTGGTCCATGGTGGGCGTGGGACTCGTCGTAGGCTCAGTGGCTTGGTGGCAACTGGCTCGAGCCGTGAGGGTGTCATGATGCAACAAGACGTGAAGTCCAATCGTTTTCCCATGCGGCTCTTGGAACTCGGCATCGTCACCAGCGCCCTGACCGTCATGCGGATCGGACCGTTGCAGATCAGCGACATCCTGCTCTTCTGCACTCTCGGAGCCTTACTGCTGGCCGGGCGTCGACACCAGGAGCACACCGAAGAGGCGCGTGAGCGCATTCGCAATGGGCTGGCCGTGACCATCATGGGCATCATCTTCACTGCGCTGATAACCGAGGTTGCCGCCGGCCAGGGCTATTCAAGCCTGAGCGTGGCGCTTCGCTTCGGATCGGTTCTGGTCCTCTTCCCCTACCTGCTGAGCGCGGCGGTCATTCCCAAGGTCGAGTTAAAACGTCTCGCTCTGTTCCTGTGCCTCTCAGGCGCGATCAACGGAACAATCGCCGTCCTTGATCAATGGGTCGGCACCAACATCGGTCCAATGAAGTACACCTGGAATGCCTACCGTCCCCTGGCGGTCGCTCGGGCCGTGG